>JAUCGN010000110.1 GCA_030378125.1 Thiotrichales bacterium HSG1
AAGATAGCTTCTATATACTAAATTCTGAAGGTAAACCAATTATTTGGAATGGTAAGTTTTCCAGTTTGCTGTCTTTCCATAAACGGATAAAATTGGCCCCAGTAGAACAGCTTAATATTTGGGATGAACCAATTGATATAGCTGGTTCTGTGAAGGTTTATGTTGGTTATAGACTGGCAGATGGTAGGATTGTTTATTCACCTAAGGATGTGATTAAGATTGATTTTATTGAGTAAATACAATATTGAAAAATAAAGTTGGACACGCATATCTGTCTCTATATAGGTGACTGTGAGGGTGAACCTATAGATATCTTTCCTAAATGGCATTAATTACTTAAAATTCAATAATTTATAGAAATTGCTATTATTATTTAAGTATTTTATTATAAAAGTAAGTACGATTTAATAGGAAAGATGTCTAATAAAACGGTGGTTTATGTTTAAGCAGAAACAGAACTCAAACTATTGAAAAAACTAGGTGAAAATAAATCTGAACTTTTACTTAAAGACCGTATATTATTAACAATTTAGATAGTCCTGAACAAAGTAGTGTTTATATAAAATTAAACAATATTAGCATTATAGTGATGAATAAAGTATCAAATAGCTCCAACATGATTTGAGAGCTTTTTGGAAAAAGTTTTCTGAACCAAACGTGAAATTCGTTGTCTCGTGGTACAGTTAAAGCGTTTAATACGATTTGTTAGGTTTCTTTTCCAACAGACTTGTGACGTTTGCTAGGAAAAATAACATCATATGCTTTCCAAAAATCTGTATAAGAAACCGCATATTGTCGATAAACAGGAGGTAATGAATCCCATAAACCTTTGATTTCTTGAGCATCTAGATTGTATGTATAATAACCAACAATTTTTCCAGTCTCAACATAAATAGCAAGCCAAACCCTTGGAACGCTATCATATTTTTTGTTAACGTATTTTCAGATTCTATGCAAGTTAGTATGCTACTGCATACACAAGCGGGAAACATTATAGCCGGTTTGAGCTTGATTACGTAAAGTATGATCCATTAATACTAAAGCCAACATTGCTTCTGCAATTGGAGTAGCACGAATTCCAACACATGGATCATGTCGACCTTTGGTAATTACCTCTGTGGGTTGACCATTAATATCAATGCTACGTCCCGGCAAACGTAAACTCGAAGTTGGTTTTAAAGCAATGCTGACCACAATATCTTGTCCAGAAGAAATTCCGCCCAATATTCCACCAGCATGATTACTGGTAAAACCCTGTGGAGTCATCTCATCACGATGTTCAGTACCTTTCTGTTCAACACTTGCAAAACCATCACCTATTTCAACTCCCTTCACCGCATTAATGCTCATCATGGCGTGGGCGATCTCAGCATCCAACCGATCAAAAATGGGTTCACCTAAACCAATTGGCACATTACTAGCTATGATCGTAACCCTTGCTCCAATGGAATTACCTTCCTTCCGTAATTTATCCATATAGTTTTCTAACTTAGTTACTAAGTTGATATCTGGGCAGAAAAAATCATTATTATCAACCTCTTGCCAGTTAAAATTAGTTATTTTTAAAGGACCTAATTGAGCTAGATAACCACGTATTTGTATTCCATATTTTTCTTGCAGATATTTTTTAGCTATTCCGCCAGCAGCAACTCTAACTGCTGTTTCTCTAGCTGAAGAACGTCCACCACCACGATAATCACGCCAACCATATTTTTTTTGATAAGTATAGTCAGCATGACCGGGACGAAATTGGTTCTTAATGATGGTATAATCTTTAGAGCGATGGTCAGTATTAGAAATTAATAATCCAATCGGGCAACCAGTTGTTTTACCTTCAAATAGTCCGGAAAGAATTTGAACTTTATCGTCTTCACGTCTTTGTGTGGTATGACGAGAAGTTCCCGGTTTACGGCGATCCAAGTCAACTTGTAAATCTTCCAAAGTTAATATTAATCCGGGTGGACAACCATCCACAATTCCCCCAATAGCTGGTCCATGACTTTCACCAAATGTAGTTACAGTGAAATTTTTTCCAAATGTATTTCCAGACATAATTAATTCCGCTTGATGTTTTGGTTAGGAACGTGCGTAAAATAATACCGACAATCAAATAGGTTTTGGAAACTTGTCAGATATAATTCATTATTACTTCAGTACTTAACATGTTTATGCTGTAAAAATATCGTTCAACGCAACCACTGTTTAGGTGATTGTGGAATACCCTGATGACGAATCTCAAAATATAAAGCAGAAGTTTTATGTCCTCCACTATTACCCACAGTGGCAATGACATCACCTGCATTCACCCAATCACCAAGTTTAATATATAGACTTTGATTATGTGCATATAAGCTCATATAACCACTACCATGCTCAATAATTACTAATAAGCCTAGGTTGCGAAACCACTGGGCAAAAACTACCTGTCCCCAAGCAACAGCACGTATTTTACTACCTTTGGTGGCTTTAATTAAAATTCCCTGCCATTTAAGATAACCGATGGAAGGTTGGCCAAAATTTTTGATAACTTTACCTTCAATCGGGTAAGGCAATCTACCTTTAAGTTTGACGAATGAATTATACCATCCAATTGGTTTAGGAATATTTTTAAAACCTTCCTTCAAGGTACCAAGTAGAGCTTGTAATTGATATTTATCGTCTTTTAATTGGTTTAATTTTTGATCTTGATTTTCAAGAGTTTTAGCCAATTTATCCAAAATTTTGCGACGTTTTTTATAATTAACTTCTAGCTCATTCTTTTTGTTATGTTGATTATTTACAAGAGAATTCAAATCACCAGTTTCGGAACTGATAGTCTGTTTTATATTTTTTATGCTTTGTAAAGTAGAATTAATTTCCTTAATTTGATCAATTCTTGCTTGGTTAAAATAATCATAATAAGTTAGTAAACGACCTATAATAAAAGGACTTTCTTGGTTTAACCATAATTTAAGATAGTTTTGATGGCCGATTATATAGGATGAACGTATTTGTTGAGCTAATTGAGAACGTTGAGTTACTAATTTATCTTGCAAGGTAGTCTGTTGATTATGTAAGTTAGTTAAACTATGCTGTTTATCTATCAAGGTTCCATGTAATATTTCTAAACGCCGTGCGACTTCACCTATATCCTCTTCACTATCCTGTAGTTGCTGTTGTAAAAGACCATATTTGGTACGCGTATTGTGCATTTGTTGTTGGAGTTTTTCAATCTGAAGTTCCAACTGATGTAACTGTTCTTTTGGAGTAGCAGTTGTGGCTGCTGCAACTATAGTGCTTATTCCAAACAATAGACATAAGATACGGATAATCATAATTTAACGTACATTCAATATTGCTAATTATTCTTAGTTTTTAGTAGGGCGTTAACTTCTCGTAAGTCGCTTATCTGTTGTTTAAGTAAATCTATTTCCTTGGCTTGTTGTTTGATTATAATTTGGGATTTTTCTATTTGGCTTTGGCATTCTGGCTTGGGATATGATGAATTGACAATCCTGCAATGCATAGTTATAAATCTATTAATTTCTTGATACTTAATTTTTTAGATAACGCTACTTTATGCAGGACTACCATTGTGTTAGGTGGTGCTGTTGGTAGTGGTAAAACAACTGTTCTGGAACCAATGTTTTCGTTAATTGACTGAAGTTACGCAGAATCCAAACAAATATCATGATAAAAATAACTAATAGTGTTTTTAAAATATATAAATAGATTCAATAACTTATAACTTCAGTTTATAACTAAATTAACTTAATACATAAAAATCGTGTTAGTCCTAAATTCTATAGTGGTTAAACCTTTCAGGTCTTTGATATCTGGAAGGCTTTTTGGAACTATCACTACTTTGTTTGGGACTGCCAAAATCTTTTATTTTTGGATATCAATCTTAAAGTTAGAACAAGCTGGAAATAACATTGGACTCTTTACACTCATTTGTAAATCGGCTCGAGTCAGTTCACGGCGTAATCTACTTAAATGTTCAATCGTACTCTTTTTATGACCTCTGGCACTTATACTTTGGGCAGCTTTGAGTCCAGCCCGTCTTCCAAAGCAAATTATTTCTAGTAATGCATTACCCATGATACGATTTCTACCATGAATTCCGCCACTTACTTCTCCTACACAATACAAATCCTTTACTGTACTTTGACCATCAACATCAATAACCACTCCACCATTTTGATAGTGCAAAGCTGGATAAATTAACATGGGATTTTTGGTTGGTTCCAAATTGCCACGTTTAGCCAAATGGAACAGTTTAGGAAAGCGTTTTTCCATCATGCCCGGTTCCAAACGTTCCATACTTGGAGTATCCAACCACACTCCGGTAACCTTGTCATCCCCATCCCCCACAACAATTCCCCTACCCTCAGCACATTCACGCAAAATAGCAGCAGAAATATAATCTCGTGGTTTCAACTCATCAACAAATCTCTCTCCAAGCCCATTTAATAATTGTACTCCAGCTGAACGTACTCCTTCAGTAATCAACGACCCAGCGATGTGACTTGGATAGGCTATACCAGTTGGATGATATTGAAATGAGTCCAAATCTCGCAATTTAGCTCCTAATCTATAAGCCAACACCAAACCATCACCAGTTGCTCCAAAATGATTGGTAGTTGGGAAATTATTTAAATGCATACGACCGATACCACCAGTGGCAAGGATAACTGATTGAGCCTTAATCATTTTATAGGAATTTTTTTCCAGTGAATATAATACTGCTCCAGCACAATGTCCGGTTTCACTAGAACGCAGTTCGACTGCCGGGCTATGAGTCCAAATATCAATATTGCTATTACACACTGATTCCCGCAATACTCGCATCATCTCTAAACCGGTGTAATCACGATAATACACAACCCGGTTAGCAGAAGCACCGCCCGGTCTTCGAGTCAACAAATCACCAAATTCATTAACATCAAACTGCATCCCTTCCTTAATTAACCAACGAATCACATCAGGAGCCTCTTTCACCATAGCAGACACTAGCTCCTTATCCGCCTGAAAATGACCTGCTTTTAAAGTATCATTATAGTGATCTTGTAAAGTATCTTCAGGTTCAATTGAGGCTTGAATGCCACCTTCTGCCATCACCGTATTACTATCACCAAGCCGTAGTTTAGTAGCCAGAATTACCTTAGCTCCGTTTCTAGCAGCAGTCAATGCCGCCGCACAACCCGCTCCACCACCACCAATTACCAAAACATTAGTCTCCGTAATTGAAGTTCCAGCTAAATCTGCCTCATCAATTCGAGAATCAGCTTGTAGCATTTCTGCTAACTGATGATGGCAAGGTTCACCTTTATTAGGTCCAATTTTTAAGTTAACGATGGAGTTTTGGTAATAATCTGGGTGGTAATCACGCAATAACTCACTTGTTTCTGGCAATGCGTGTTCTTTATCATTTTTGTAAAGTTTTAAAGCTTCTGTGTAAGAAATACCTTGCATAATTTTTAATTAAGAGTTATTTGTTGTAATTTAAAGTCTTAATACGAATTAAGGATTGAAAAATCTGTTTAAAGGCAGTTAGGCTAAACAACTTTTGGGTTTGGCCGAAAAAATATTATTTACTATGATATAACTATTTTAAATATACTGCACACGGGCATAACTTGAACTTTTTTAAACTAATTTTATATAGATGTCGGGTTACGTTATTTCACTTTGCTCAATAATCTAACCCGACCTACCGAAAGTTAAATTTATTACCGTGTCA
>JAUCGN010000111.1 GCA_030378125.1 Thiotrichales bacterium HSG1
TTTAATGCTGAAAAAAACTCCACTTAACAAGCAACATTCAAACGCCAAGTTAGTTAACTTTGGTGGTTGGGAAATGCCTTTGCATTATGGTTCCCAAATTGAAGAACATCATCAAGTAAGAAGAGATGCCGGGATGTTTGATGTCTCACATATGACCATTATTGATTTAACCGGAATTAAGGTAACAGAATTTTTAAGCTATTTGTTAGCTAATAATGTGGGAAAGTTAAAAACTATTGGTAAAGCCCTCTATAGCTGTATGTTAAATAAAAATGGTGGAGTCATTGACGACTTGATTGTTTATTATCAAAACCATGAACAGTTTAGGATGGTGGTTAACTCTTCCACTAGGGACAAAGATATACTCTGGATTGAACAACATGCCAAAAAATTTGATGTTCAAGTAAAGGAGTGTAATGAACTAGCCATGATTGCAGTTCAAGGTCCACAAGTAACGGAAAAAATTAAGGATTTATTACCAACAGAAGCCTTAAAGTTAAAACCATTTCATGCCATTTGGGACAATTGGTTTATTGCTCGCACTGGTTATACTGGGGAAGATGGATTTGAAGTTATGCTTCCAGCCAAAGAAGCTCCTGATTTATGGGAACATTTATTAACTAAAGATGTACAACCTATTGGTCTTGGAGCAAGAGACACTTTGCGGCTTGAGGCTGGAATGAATTTATATGGCACTGATATGGATGAGGCTTGTTCTCCATTGGAAGCTGGATTGAGTTGGACTGTGGCTTTAAAACCATCGGAAAGAGATTTTATTGGTCGCCAAGCCATTCAGGCTCAGAAAGATGCTGCTGATCATCGTATAATGATAGCTTTAGTGTTACAAGATAAAGGTATATTGCGAAATCATCAACCAATTTATACTCACAGTGGTGAGGGTTATATTACTAGTGGTAGTTTTTCTCCAACTTTGGGCCGTTCTATTGCTTTTGCTCGTCTACCAATGGGTGAATATAAGCAAGTAACAGTACGAATTCGTAATAAAACTTTAGTGGCCAAGGTAGTTAAACCACCATTTGTAAAAAACGGTAACATTTGCATTGACTTGAACTGATTGTATTTATCCATTATTTTCTATAAGTACTGAAGTACAAATTATCGCATATAATAAACTTTTGATTTTAACGTAGCTTAGTATATTTCTATACTATTAAAAAATATTTTTCAAATAAATTAATTATTTTTGACTCATAGTATATAAATATAGGGATGTCACTATAATTAGTGCGAACTAAGGGTTAAAAAATTCTTGGTAGTCCTGCACAGAATAGTGTTTATTTTAAAAAATCTGTTAAATATCAAGTAATTAATAGATTTATCACTATACATTGCAGGACTACCAAATTCTTTTAAAAGTAATGTGGTTAAAATCTATACTTTTGGATATTTTTAATGGCTAGTTTTTTAACTTATTTTTTTTAAGAATGCATAAATTTTAACCCTTAATTCGTACAATTATTAAATTAATTATGAACACGATAATCTTAACATTCATACTCTGTAGCTTAACTATTCCATCTATATATCCTGATATTATTGAACAAGATGGTAACCTACTCCTAATAAGTGGTTCTGATGAATATTCCTTGATGTCTTCAAAACCACTTTATAGTCTAAATCAATTAATTGGTAATCCTATTGGAACTGATGTTGGTATTAAATTTAAATTTGGCAGATTAAATGGTGCATTACATTATGGATTTATAAAAAATACTCGTTATCCACAAACCATTTTTTTCAAAAAATCTGAAATAGTTAAGAAGGGTGCTGCAAATATTAACATTTTGCACAAATTAGCTGGTGAATATGATATGATTCATTGGCAAAAAAATGGTTTTGGTACAATTGGTTATAGATTTATAACCGAGAGTGGAAATATATTGTATGATGGTAAGGTAGCTTTTATATGGAAAGATAAATTTACTATTAATTCTGCTTCTATTATGGTTGGTCCTTTTATAAATTTTACTGAAGACGGCAATTCTCATACCAACATACGTATTTCTTTCAATACGTTGCAACCAACAAATGCTGTTGTTTTAGTCCGTCATAAGACCAAGACCCAACCAGTTTTTAGTTTTAAAGACGATGTCTTAAGCAATAGTCATGAAGTTAATCTTACTAATTTAGAACCTGATACAGAATATTCATATACTGTACAAACTAAAACTTCTAAACATTCTTATACAGAAAGCTATTCTTTTAAAACAGCTCCAATTCCGGGTAGTAGAAAGCCATTTAGTTTTGCATATACCAGTGATTCCAGAGAAGCAAAAGGAGGTGGGGAAAGGAATTCTGCTGGAGTTAATACCTATATCATGAAAAAAGTTGCAGCTTTAGTCAATTTTAAAAAAGCTGCTTTTATGCAGTTTAGTGGTGACATGATCAATGGTTATTTAAATAATGTTGAACAAACTGAAGTTCAATATCATAGTTGGAAAAGAGTTATTGAGCCTTTCGCTCATTACATACCATTTGTTACTACAATGGGGAATCACGAAGCATTATCACATATATTTATACATAAAAATAAAAATAATATAAAAATAGATAAATTCCCATTTGAAACTGATTCTGCTGAAGCCGTTTTTGCAAAACAATTTGTGAACCCAACCAATGGTCCAATAAGTGAGGATGGGGCTTTTTATGACCCTAATCCAAATCAGTTAGATTTTCCAAGCTATAAAGAAAATGTATTTTATTACATTTATGACAACATTGCTATGGTTGTATTGAATTCTAACTATTGGTACTCTCCAACCGCTAATAAAGAGCCTAAAGTAGGAGGTAATTTAACTGGTTATATAATGGATAATCAATTGAAATGGCTAAAAAATACTCTTGATATATTAGATAATAATGCCAATATTGATTTCGTATTTGTAACTCAACATACTCCAGCTTTTCCAACTAGTTGGCATATAAGGGATGACATGTGGTATATGGGTAAGAATGAAATGAAAGCAGTAGTTAAAGGTAATTCTGGTAATCTAATAACTAGCGGAATTATTGAACAACGAGATAAATATTTGCTAATTTTAATGCAAAGCAAAAAAGTAATTGCTATGTTAACCGGAGACGAACATAATTTTAATTGGTTACAAATTGATAAAAATGTTGATATTTATCCTAAAAATTGGGATAAAACAGATATAAGGAAATTACCAGAATTTCGCACGATTTACCAAATAAATAATGGTACTGCAGGTGCTCCTTATAGCTTCAAAAATAATATTCCTTGGAAGGAGCATGTAAGAAATTTTACTACTCAAAATGCAGTAGTTTTTTTTCATATCAATGGTAATTCTATCAAAATAGAAGTTATAGACCCAGATACCCTTGATACTATTTTACAATTTTAAATAATGTATCCTGAGCCTCTTGGGTAATGTATCAATGCTAAGAGTGTAACCATAATTTTTCAGAGACGAAGGGAACACCAATGGCATGTTAAGACCCCGTTAATTAAAGTTGCAAGCGTGTTTCGTAAGTGAAGGAATGGGATTAAGAGTGACAGCAAGGGTATTTGGTGTCCACAAGAATACGGTATCTGAATGGGAGAGTGATTGAACCACTACCGCCTAGAAGAGCAGTAGATTCAAAAATTTAGACTGGAAATCTCTTTATAGACGGATTAAACCGCCGACTAAAGTAAAAAGCGTGGTGTGCTTCGCACGATTTTTATATAAATTTTGACAGAAGTCTTTTTCCGTCTGGAAGACGGAGGTTTTTAACCATTTATGGGACAATAAAACTGTTACAAAGCCTAATGTTATAGCTGTAAAAACTGTCCTAAGTATTGAAAATAAGAAGTGCTAAACCTACTAGATTTTTGAAACATAAAAGATTTTTTGATATCATCACTACATTATTTAGGAATACAGAAATAACAATTAACCATTAAGAAAGCTTTCTAGTAATTCTAAAATTGCATCATCGTCAAATTCTTGAGCATATTTATCTATTGCCTGTACAAATGACACATATTTATCATCAACTTCTATTAATTTTTTAACTGCATTTTGAACTTGTTCCAAATCACCATACATTGTTAATTTATGTAATGTTTGTAACTCTTCGAGTGGAGGTGGAATAATAATTGTTGTTGTTTTAGGAATTTTAGGTTGTATGAAGTGACCTTCTGATAGTACCTGCACAGTTATCTCAAACCAAAAAGTTGAGCCTTTGCCAAATATACTGAAAACTTTTAATTCACCAGCCATTAGCCTGACTAATCTATTGGTAATTGACAATCCCAAACCGGTTCCTTGTCCTTTTTGAGCCCCTACCTGTTCAAAAGGCTGAAAAATTGTTTTGGTTTGCTTCGGAGTCAAACCAACTCCAGTATCTTGAATTTCAAACCGTATGGTAGCCCGATTTTGTTCAATAACTTGATGTTTGACTCTTAATGTAACAGTTCCTTCCATAGTGAATTTAATTGCATTACCTAGCAAATTAAGTAGAATTTGGCGTAACCGTTTTTCATCAGCTTCAATTGCAACTGGTAAATCATAAGGAATTTCAATAACAAGTTGAATATGTTGAGCAGCAACTTGCATAAGATTTATTACTTCATTAACCAAACTATGTAAGTCAATTGGTGTCAAATAAAGTTCCAATTTACCTGCTTCAATCTTGGCTGTGTCTAAAATATCATTGATAATAGAAAGTAAATGATTGCCACTTTGATAAATTGTATTTAATCCTTCTATTTGTTCATTGGTTAAATTTTTATCAAGTTTAAGAATTTGAGCATAGCCTAAAATCCCATTGAGTGGAGTACGTAGTTCGTGACTCATGCTGGACAAAAAAACACTTTTAGCTTGATTAGCAACTTCAGCTTTTTCTTTGGATTTTTGCAATTCATTTAGTGAAAGAAAGACTCCCAAACTCTCACCAATGTGCTGTCCAAAATCACGGAAAAGATTGAGTTCGTGTTCGGTCCATACTCTTGCATAAGAACATTGGTGTATTCCAAATTGCCACGGTTTACCAATTTTTGGATAGACAGCTGTACATATCTGAGATTGAACGGAAAACTGTTTGACAATCATTGGAGCTATTTTGCGTTCATACATAGACCCAAAAGTAATTGGACCCGTTGCAGACAAAGTATCTCTCATAATTTCAGATACCGCCGAATCCATTGGAATGTTGATATTGAGAATATTAGCACCTGGGTATTCTGGTGTTGTCACCTCTATTGGTACTTGCCAACTGGATACATTTGGATCACAAGGATATAAAAGCCAAGCTCGATCACATTTAAATATCGACAATGTTACTTTCATAGCATTGTTCATCATTTGATTCATATCCTGTGCTTCATTGATGGATTTTACCAAAGTATCCAAACTCGAAAGATGGTGAACATGGTTTTGCAATTGAGCATTTTGTGCTTCTAATTGTTTACGCAAATTATGAATGGTCAAATGTTTGTTGACTCGTGCAATAACTTCCTCAGCTTGAAAAGGTTTGCCAATGTAGTCAACCGCACTCATTTCAAGTCCTTTAACTTTATCAATGGCATCTGTTTTGGCAGATATAAAAATAATGGGAGTATCTTTTGTTGTTTCATTCTTTTTTAAGCGACGACAAGTT
>JAUCGN010000112.1 GCA_030378125.1 Thiotrichales bacterium HSG1
AATTACCATAGCATCAACAATAGTTTGACTTTTACCAGCTAAAAATAAAACCGCTTGTTGAACATTTTCCTTATAATCAGCTTCACTAATTAAGTTAACACAAGGAGCCGTACAACGTTGAATTTGATATTGTAAGCAAGGACGAGAACGATGGCGAAAAAAACCATCTTTACAACGACGAATATTAAATAATTTTTGCAGTAAATCTAAAGTTTCATAAACAGCATTAGAATGTGGATAAGGCCCAAAACATTGACCTTTAGGTGTACCACGCAAAACATTTAAACGTGGAAATTTGTGATTGGATAAACAGATGTATGGATAGCTTTTATCATCTCGTAATAGGATGTTATAACGAGGTTTATGAGTTTTAATTAAGGTATGTTCTAGGATTAATGCCTCATTTTCTGTGTGGGTAACAGTTATTTCTATATTAGCAATTTGTTTTACTAAAGATTTAGTTTTAGGGCTATTGATATTTTTACTAAAATAACTAACCAAACGTTTTTTTAAATGCCGAGCCTTACCCACATATAACACTGTGTTAGTTGTGTCTAACATCAGGTATACACCCGGCTTATTAGTTAACTTAGCAAGAAAATTTTTGGATTGAAAGGGCAAATTAATTTCACATCCTGTTAGTTAGTTATATAGTTTTTCAGAAAATAGAAGTCCATTCTAAGCTAATTGGAAAACCAATATAAATCTTGAACTCCTGCCAAAACATTTATCTGAAAAACTATATATATTCATCATTTAAGTCTCAGCTTTTTTTCTCCTAGCTTTTTTTGGATCAGCAATTAAGGGACGATAAATTTCTACTCGATCATTATCTCGCAGGAGAGTATCCAATTTACAAGGTTTGCTAAAAATACCAACTTTGTTTTGGGATAAATGTATCTCCGGGAAAAAGATTAGAATTTGTGATTTTTTAATTGCTTGTTCCACAGTTGTTTCGATTGGTACTGTCAAAGGTACAATCATTTGTTCATCTAGTTTGGCATAAGCCACTTCAATATTAATTTCCATATAACTGCCTAGCTCTTTCAACAAAAGTATCAACTAACCGATTAGTAATTTTAGTAAACATTGGACCTAAACTTAGTTTTAACAATGGATTAGAAATTTTAAACTCCATTTGCATTTTAATTTTACACCCCTCTTTTCCCAATGATTGGAAAGTCCAGTAACCTTGCAGATGACTAAAAGGCCCTTTTTGTAAACGTATTTCAATCCGTTCATCGGGAATGATAATGTTATTAGTGGTGAATGATTTTTCCATTCCAGCACCACCCATTTTAATGGTAGCCACGATGCTATTATCAGTCTTAGAATGAATTTCTACTGACTTGCACCAAGGCAAAAAATTAGGATAATCAGCAATATCATTCACCAACACAAACATTTCATGAACAGTGTAAGGTACTAATGCTGTTTTATTAATCCGAATCATGAAAATACACCAATTGCGTTTAAAAATACTATACTGACTCCAAGTGGTGTAACATAACGTAATAAAAAATACCAAATACGATAACTAAAACTATCAACTGATGAATTTAATTCATTGGCAACAATAGTTTTTTTCATTAACCAACCGGTGAATATAGCAATCAACAACCCAGCTAATGGTAACATAATGTTGGCAGTTAAATAGTCAATTAATTCAAATAAATTCAATCCACCTATTGGTTTAACTTCACTCCACAAATTAAATGAAAATACTGTGATGAGTCCAACCAACCATACGAATATTCCACTCAAAACTGATGCACTTATACGAGTAAACTTTTTAGTCTCCACTAACCATGCCACTGCTGGTTCAATCAGGGAAATGGAAGAACTTAATGCCGCAAGCACTAATAAAATAAAAAATAGGGTTCCAAATAAAGTTCCAAATGGCATCTGTCCAAAAGCAATTGGTAAAGTTTTAAACACTAATCCAACTCCGGCTCCCGGTTCTAAACCATTACTAAACACTATGGGAAAAATAATCAAACCAGCTAAAATAGCTACCGAAGTATCAGCCAGTACCACTGCTGTTGTTACCTTACTCACAGAAGCATTTTTAGGCAAATATGCTCCATAAACCATGATAGACCCCATACCCAAACTCAAACTAAAAAATGCCTGTCCCATAGCTGCTAATAACCCATCACCACTCAGTTCACAAGCTTGTTCGGTACAGTTTGGATAGAGCAAGTTATCAAAGTTAACATTAAACATAAACTGAAAACCCCGCATAAAATCTGGAGTACTCATAGAATAGCCAACCAACACTAACAATAAAATAAACAATGCTGGCATCATAAAAGTTACTGCTCGCTCCAAGCCACCTTTGACTCCACCAGCGATCATAAACATAGTCATGCAAATAAAACTGGTATGCCAAAATATTAATTTTGTTGGATTTTCTGTTAAAGAATTAAAAATTGAGTCCACAAAAGGAGAAATTTCAGCCGTTGGCATATTTTCTACTTTGGTAAAGGTTCCCAAAGCTAATTCGGGTACATAAGCCAAGGCCCAGCCAGCTATTACACTGTAATATGATAAAATTAAAAATCCAGCTATAGCACCGCTCCAACCTAATAAAATCCATATTTTTGATTGTTTATTTTCAACGGCTAAGTGATACATAGTATTAATGGGACTACTACGTCCTAGTTTACCCAACATTACTTCTGCCATCATCACTGGCAAACAGATTATGGCTATACATAATAGATAAGTGATGACAAAAGCTCCCCCACCATATTGCCCAGCCATATAGGGAAATTTCCAAATATTACCTAAACCAACCGCTGAACCAGTTGCAGCTAGGATAAATGCAGTCCGCGATGACCATTCACCGTGTATGGAAGTTCTACTCATTTTATTACTCTTTGAGATGTATTTTGGGAGATTATAACGTTTTGAAAGAACTGTTTTCAAGTCATAAATTACTTGTATTTTATTGTAGTTTGCTATACAATGTGTCCAAATCATTGTTCAATATGCTTTTTACAATAAAAATTATGAAAGAATATCGAATGGCTTCAGCAGTGCGAGATGCATTGTTATTTTTAAAAGGTGTGCCTGACATTGCACTGGGTGACAGAGTCCTAGTACAAGACTATAACGGTAATAAGCGCAATGGTCAAGTCATTCAAACTACTAAAGAACTAGTTTTAGTTCAAGTTTTTGAAGGCACGGCTGATCTTGACATAGAAAACACTTGGGTACGCTTTTTAGAACAACCATTTGAATTGCCCTTATCACCAGATTTATTAGGTCGTATATTTAATGGCATTGGTCAAGCTAAAGATGGACGACCGCATATAATTTCCAGTCTAAAACGCAATGTCAACGGTTCTTCAGTTAATCCAACTGCCAGAGCTTATCCAAGTGAATTTATTCAAACCGGCATCTCTACCATAGACGGTTTAAATTCCTTAGTACGCGGCCAAAAACTACCTATTTTTTCTGGTTCCGGTTTACCACATAATCGACTAGCAGCCCAAATAGTCCGTCAAGCTAAATTAATTGGGGATGAATCTCAATTTGCAGTGGTATTTGCTGCTATGGGAGTATCTTATGCGGATGCTAGATTTTTTCAAGAACAGTTTGAAACCAGTGGAGTATTGAATAATGTAGTAATGTTCATCAATCACGCTGATGATCCGCCGATGGAACGCTTGATTTTACCTCGCACTGCTCTTACTACAGCCGAATATTTAGCTTATGATTTAGATCTGCATGTGTTGGTGGTTATTACTGATATGACCAATTATGCAGAAGCATTACGAGAAGTCGCCACAGCTAAAGGGGATGTACCAGCTAGAAAGGGTTATCCGGGTTATTTATATTCTGATCTAGCTGAAATTTATGAACGGGCTGGACGGATTAAAAATCGACATGGTTCTATAACTATGATTCCAGTTGTCAGTATGCCCAGTGATGATATTACTCATCCAATTCCAGATTTGACCGGCTATATAACTGAAGGACAAATTGTTCTCAGCCGAGAATTGCATAATCAAGGTGTTTATCCACCGGTCAGTATTCCACCATCGTTATCTCGTCTAATGAAAGATGGTATAGGAAAAGACAATACCCGTGAAGATCACGCTAGGGTTGCAAACCAAATTTATGCAGCCTATACCAAAGCTTTGGATGCTAGAAATTTGGCTTCTATAATTGGTGCTGAAGAACTATCCAAATTGGATCAAAAATATCTAGAATTTGCTCAAGGTTTTGAGGAAAAATTTGTTGGTCAAGGTGAAGCTGTAAATCGAAATATTACTGACACTTTGGATTTTTCTTGGGAATTATTGTCTATCTTGCCTAAGGATACTTTGACAAGAGTGAGTGAAGAAGATATTAATAAGTATTATCTTAAACATTAATATTTACCTTTTTTTAATTGAAACAAGATAATTACTATTAAAGAAAGTGAAAAGTTATTAAGTGAAAAACTAAAAGTTAAAATACTTATAGAACAATATCTTTTCATTTTTAACTTATCACTATTAACTTTTGATAAATTGCCACAACTATTCACTCAATATAAATCTTTCCAACCGGACTATAAGAAACATTACCTTTATTATCAACAGCTTCGATATAATATTTTATATTACCAGTCCCGGCTGGAAGAACAGCTTGATATTGGGTAGCAATTTGGGTTGGATTGGTTTGAGACGGATAAGCACCGCAATCTTTCATTACCACAGTTAATTGCTTTTGAGAAGCAGAGTAATAATGCAACAATACTTGCTTAACTCCAGTTATATCATACACAAAAGTACGAAAAGTAGCTTCTTTAACCGCATCAGTTAATCCACCTTGTCCCCAGTCCTTACCACCGGGATTGGCCGGTCGTACCCAAGGCATGAAGATAGTCGGGCCAGTTTTGTCTGACTTTGCCATACCATCAATGCAACTACTCAGCATTGCAATAGCTTTATTAGCCGCATTTGTTACTTGAGCATCCCACACTTCTTGCCCAGTCCAATACCAATAACAACTTGTTTCCGCAGTATAAAGCAACCGTTGTACAGCTTCCAATAAACCTTTTTCTTCGCAATTATCTTCATAGGAATGCACAATATTTTGGAAAGCCGTCAATACTGCCCAGCTATTTAAATCTGGAGAGTAATCTTTTTCACCCCATGAAAACCATTTAGTAAATTGTGGATCGCCATTATCAGCCCCAGCCCAAGAACCAGCTTCAACCTGGACGATGTTGTTGGGATCAACTGGAAATTTATGCAGATAATCTTTAACAGTTATTAGTTGAAACCGAGCATCATTTTGACACATTTGCACCAAGCCAGCAGTATTACAACCGTAATAACTATCAGCCCCACCACCATAATTATCTCCATCTGAATGCAGCACAAAGAAAGGTGGATGTTTGGGATCAAAAGATTGTTGGATTTGCTGGTAAATTTGCCCCATCACTCCTTCATACTGCAAAGCACCATAACCGCCACGAGCATCTTCATTACCAAGATAACGTTCTGCTGGCACTCCAATAATTTCCGAACTATGACCAGCATGGTCAGTATAACGTAAGATGCAAGGCTTTAATAATTGAGGAGAAATTTTACACGGACTCCATA
>JAUCGN010000113.1 GCA_030378125.1 Thiotrichales bacterium HSG1
CTAATGTTAGAGTTGTGTTAAACGCTAGAGATATAAGTTTAGCTTTAGAAAATGCGGTTAAGTCTAGTATTCTTAACACTTTTAGAGCTACCATATTGGAAGTAGCAGAAGAATCACCTGGACAGTTAATAGTTAAATTAGATGTGGTTAAAACTCTGTTGTTAGCCAGAATAACTAAAAAATCTTGGATTTTATTGAATTTACAGGTAGGAATGTTAGTTTATGCAAGAGTTAAAACTGTCGCTTTATTTAATAGTTCGTTATAACAATACCTTCGCCAAAAATCCATAAAAAATAGGGTAAAAAAATTAATAACGCATTACGACCTTCAGGGATATTACTAAAATTTTGCCATTACAAATAACGACTACCACTAATGGCACCTACATCTATTCCAACATATATTTGCTTAGTCATGAGTTCCATGTTGTATTAAGAGATTAATTAGATTAAGATATTATGCAGGTCTCCAATCTTGTTAAATAATCACCTACCTACCTTGCAAATACAGGCTCTGTATCTAAAATATACTTGACACGGAAATAAATTTAACTTTCGGTAGGTCGGGTTAGATTATTGAGCAAAGTGAAATAACGTAACCCGACATCTATATAAAATTAGTTTAAAAAAGTTCAAGTTATGCCAGTGTGCAGTATACTTTTTGGTATTAGTGAAAAAGGTGGAATCTATCTACATATAAGCTCTTTGGTTTCAGGGGGGTAACGACTTCTGGCCTATATTTTATCTTAAATTTTTAATCATGGGTCCACTATACAAGGGTATGTTTCACTGAAGCTCAATATCTTTCTTAAGGTTACCATTAAAGTTTGCCCAAATCTTGCACGGATATTAGCTCAATATATTTTCTGAAAATATGAAAATTTGTTTATAAATATTCTAGTGAACTGCAATTGTAGTTATGCAAATTAAATTCTTAATTAACATTTCCAAATTATTTGAACGACTTCCACTAAGAATTGTCTTAATAGTACCATTTATTATTCAACTTGTGGCAGTGGTAGGTTTAATTTGGTATCTTTCGTTTAGCAATGGCCAAAAAGCCATTCAGGAATTGACCACAGAATTGCGTAATGAGATTACCACTCGTATTGAGCAACATCTATTAAGTTATTTAAAAATTCCACATTTAATCAACCAAATTAATGCTGATACATTACGTCTCGGAGCCTTAAACTCCGTATCTCATGAAAAAGAAATTCAACATTTTTTTTGGCAACAGTTACAAATGTTTGATTCTGCAAGTTATATTTCTTTTGCCAGTGAACAAGGTCAATATATCGGGGCAGAACGTAGAGAAGACAAATCCTCTGATGGTGATAAAAAAGAGCAATTTTATCTCTACACAGTGACTGCTGAATATTTGGCAAATAGTCAAGGTTATCCAGAAAAGCTAATTACCCCAATAGAGGATTATAAGCCATACCAACGACCTTGGTATATAAATGCAGTAAAGGCTAAAAAACCAATTTGGAGTGAGATTTATGCTTTATTGGATGCTAATGACCTAAATTTAGCAGTAACTCAAACAGTTTCGGCTAATCAGCCTTTTTATGGCAAAGATGGAAAATTAAAAGGAGTCTTGGGAACGGATATTTTTCTGTCCCAAATAAGCGACTT
The DNA here is from genome assembly GCA_030378125.1 of Thiotrichales bacterium HSG1. Lineage (GTDB taxonomy): Bacteria > Pseudomonadota > Gammaproteobacteria > Beggiatoales > Beggiatoaceae > DRQV01. The sequence goes on from JAUCGN010000113.1 coordinate 1,639, forward strand.
TTTAGGAGAGTTACACATTGGTAAGACCGGTAAAACCTTTATTATGGAACGTTCCGGGATGATAGTAGCCTCTTCAACTGAAGAAAAACCGTACTTGATAGAACCAGAAAGTAAAGAGGTACAACGACTTGATGCTCGGCAGAGTAAAATCCCGGCAATTAGTGATTCTGTTGAACATTTAATTGCTCATTTTGATGGATTAAATAACATAAAGATTAGCAAACATCTGGAATTTGAACTTGATGGTCAACAGCAATATTTACAGGTTAAACCACTACAAGATGAACGAGGAATTGATTGGTTAACTGTGGTGGTGATTCCAGAAAATGATTTTATGGAACATATCAATGCCAATACTCGTATTACGGTCCTATTGTGTTTTATTGCTTTACTTGTTGCCATTGCAATCAGTTTGTTAATTTCTAAATGGCCAGTCATCCCAATATTGCGTTTAAATTCTGCTGCCCAAAAACTTATGGCGGGTAGTTGGGAACAAGATTTACCAACGGAACGTACTGATGAAATTGGTAATCTTGCTATGTCATTTAAAAGTATGGCAATGCAACTAAAGAAAGTATTTGAAGATTTAGAAAAGGTTAATAAGGCTTACGAAAGATTTGTACCACGAGAATTTTTGAAATTATTGGACAAAAAAAGTGTCATAGACATTAATTTAGGTGACCAAGTGGAAAAAGAAATGACAGTTTTATTCCTTGATGTCAGGGGTTTTACTAGTCTTTCAGAAAAAATGACACCTCAAGATAATTTTGAATTTATCAACTCTTATTTAGGGCAAATGGAACCAGTTATTTATCAATATCATGGAGTTATAGATAAATATATAGGTGACGTAATTATGGCACTATTTCCCACTAATGCTGATGATGCGGTTGCTGGTTCAGTTGCTATGTTGAAAAAGCTCCTGCAATATAACATAACTTTACAAAATAAGGGACAGAATGCTATTAAAATAGGGATTGGTTTACATACAGGAAGGTTAATGTTAGGTACAATTGGTGGTTTGACCCGTATGGAAGGTACGGTTATTTCAGATGCAGTTAATTTGGCTTCTCGTATTGAAGGTATGACTAAACGATATGGAGCTTCGTTATTAATTTCGGAAATTACTTATATTAATCTAACCAACGCTTCTCAATATCTAATTCGGGATATTGATAAGGTAAAGGTCAAGGGTAAATCAAAACCGGTCACTGTTTATGAGGTATTTGATGGCGATTTGCCAGAAATAGTTGCACTTAAAAAGCAAACTTTGGCAGATTTTGAGCTGGGAATTAACTTGTATCGGGATAAAAAATTTACCAAAGCACTCAAATATTTTGACAAAGTTTTACAAATTTATGCTGGTGATAAAGCTACTAAAATTTATGTAACTCGTTGTAAACATTATCAAGAACATGGAGTTCCAAAAAATTGGGATGGAGTTGAAGTTTTGAGAACAAAATAAAAAATTCAATAGTGTTGCGATGTATAGCTTTTCAGATAAATATTTTCACCAATAGACATGCCATGTTTCGTAAACCTGATAGGTCTGAGAATCTTTATTTTTCTGAAAAACCATATATTCCAGCAATTTTTTATTAATGAGTATAGCGATCTAATCGTTAATTAGTGTATCATTGTATAGATTGATACTACTGAATTAAGGATAGTTTAGAAACAGATGAAAAATTATTTAGTTTTTTTTGTGTCAGTTGCATTATGTGGTGTCATTGGTGTTTGGGGGATCATAGCACCTGATGCAATGGCCAATGCTGCATTGGGAATGACTGGTTTTGCATTAAAAACTCTTGATTGGTTTTTTTTAATATTATGTACTGGGTTTTTAATCTTGGGAGCCTACATGGCATTTGGACGTTATGCCCATATTCGTTTAGGCAAAGATGAAGATAGACCTGAATTTTCTACTATCTCTTGGTTAGCCATGTTATTTGCGGCTGGGATGGGAGCCGGATTGATATTTTGGGGAGTTGCTGAACCAATGTTTCACTATTTATCCCCACCCGGCATGGATGGTAAAACTCCAGAAGCTGCTCGTATGGCTATGATAATTACTAATTTACATTGGGGATTACATGCTTGGTCGATTTATGCTATATGTGCTTTGGTTATTGCATATTTCAGTTTCCGTAAAGATCACCCTTCTTTAATTTCCAGTCCTATTCGGGCCGAATTTGGTTGTAAATACTCATCTGCATGTCATATTGCTGATATTATTGGAGTTTTAGCGGTAATATTTGGATTAGCCGGGTCTTTAACTATGGGGGTTTTACAAGTCCGAGCTGGTTTAGGAGAAGTCTTTAACGTACCTGCAACTGATGGAGTCAGTTTGATAGTTTTGGGTTTAATGACTACCATGTTTTTAATTTCTGCCAGCACTGGATTGGACAAAGGTATTAAAATATTAAGCAATATCAATATGATGATTGCTGTATCAATCTTAATGTTAATTATTTTAGCTGGTCCAACTCGTTTTATTATGGAAATTTTCATCACTTCAATTGGGGATTATTTTAGCCAATTAATCAACATGTCTTTCAAATTATATCCGTATAAAGACCTTTCAGGTTGGACTTCAGGTTGGACGCTAACTTATTTAATTTGGTGGTTGGCGTGGGGGCCATTTGTGGGAATATTTATCGCTAGGATAAGTCGTGGCAGGACTATCCGTGAGTTTATGATTGGGGTGGTTTTAATTCCTACCATATTTTCTATTTTGTGGTTTGCTGCTTTTGGAGGGTCTGGTCTTTATATTGAAATGTTTGGTGGTGGTGGTTTGGCAGATTTAGTGTTGGAGGATGTTTCTAAGGCATTATTTGCATTATTTACTTGGTTTCCTCTGTCTAAACTCATAAGTGGTTTAGCCTTAATTTTGATCTTTGTTTTTCTTGTTACCAGTGCGGATTCAGGTACTTTTGTGGTTAGTATGATGACTTCTAACGGCAATTTAAATCCACCTACTAAGTTTAAGTTAGTTTGGGGAGTGTTAATTTGTATACTTACGGCTGGAACTTTATTTACTGGTTCGGTTACGGTTGCTAAAGCTATGGCAATTGCTGGTGCGATTCCTTTCAGTCTGATTCTGATTTTACAAATAATTGCTTTTTTACGTACAATACGCCGTGATCCGTTTGTTAATACTAATTAAAAAATTATTGTAAATACAGATAGTTAAGGCAAATGTTTTTGAGTATGATAATATATTGATTTTCTAAATAATTGTTTTCAGTGGGTATCCCCCCTTAGTTTTTTTGGTTTGGATCAGAATTAATAACCAAAACAAATAATTGGATTGTATAGTATATAATTCGTTTGGTTTATTGTTTTTAAATCCTGATTCAGACAATTTTTAAATCCTGTTCAACTCTCTCTAATTCCGGCATTAACCCCCAATAGCCCATTTTTTCTATTTTCTCCCGGGCTAGACCTACTAGGTTTTGGAAACTTGGTAGGTCTTTGTTGTACAGAGCTATTCTGGCATCAACAAGGTCAAGTTCTGGGTCTCGGAGGTGGTAGCCGGTGAGGTTAATTAGCCTTTTGATTGGCTTGGTGTCAAAAGTTTTGCCTAGGTCGAGGTTGATGTTGGCTTGGAGGAGCATGGCATCAACAAGATAGAGTTTCATACCACAACGGTTGATTATGTCAAAGCTTTCGTCAAGGTCTTGTTGGGCTTGTTTGAAGTTTTGTTGCTGGCGGTGGAAGTTGGCACGGGCAAGTAGGACTACTGGCATAAATTGTACACTTCCTGTTTTACGCATTGCCTGCATAGCTTTATTAAATGATTTGGAAGCTGTGGAAGTTTGGCAACGGGCAATGGTTAAATGGTCGAGAGCAATAGATAACGGATTTTTCATAATTTTTAAAGAATAGCGTCCCCGTTTTTGAATTTCTCTAAATGGT
>JAUCGN010000114.1 GCA_030378125.1 Thiotrichales bacterium HSG1
AGGAAAATCATCTGTAGCACGTGCAGGGTTAATGGTAAAATTAAAAAATCAATTGTTACCAGAATTATCAGATATTCAGTTTGAAATTATTACACCAACCGAACAACCTATCAAGGTACTAGCTAGTTTATTTGCAAAAATAATTGGAGCTAATTTTGATGAACAAAGAAGAAAATTTGAAGGAATACTTTGGAATCAAGATAATGCTTTAACGTCTATTATTGCATCTTTACCTAATATTTGTTCCACACCATTGGTAATTTTAATTGATCAATTTGAGGAGATTTATACTTTATGCAAAGCTAAAGAAAGAAAAATTTTTATTGATAATTTTATGGAGGCAGTAACTGACAGTAATGGTCATTTATCTGTTATTTTAACTTTACGAAGTGATTTTTTAGGAGAAACACAGCGTCATGAGGAATTGAATCAAATAATTTCAGAGCAAAGTGTGATTGTACCAACAATGAAGCGAATAGAATTACGTCTTGCCATTGAACAGCCTGCGAAAAATGCAGGATATTTACTGGAAAATGCGGTTATTTCTTTATTAATCGAACAAGCAAAAGATTCTGAGGGTATTTTACCATTATTACAATTTACTTTGACATGTTTATGGAATGGTTTAAATGAAGGAGTTTCACCAATAAATACACTGGAAAATATTGGTGGAGTTGGAGGTGCTTTAGCTCAAAAAGCTGAAAATATTTATAAAAAATTATCTGAAAAGGATAAAAATATAATACGACGAGCATTCTTAAAATTGTTGGAACCTGGCACTAAAAATACACGGCGGCGTGTTAATTTGACATCTATTGTTGCTCATCATGAAAAACCTATTGATATACATATTCTCCTAAATCAATTTGCAGATAAAGAAGTGCGTTTAATTACTTTATCTGAAAATGAACAAGGACAAATAACAGTTGAAATTACCCACGAAGCGTTATTAGAAAATTGGCATACCTTAAAAGAATGGGTGCTAATTCATAATGAAGACTTACGTTTTGAACATCGTTTGACTGAAGCAGTTGAGCATTGGGAACTTGAAGATAAAGCTGATGGATTATTGTGGAATTCTCCTGACTTAGAGCAATTACAAGAATTTCACAAGCGTTCTTCAATAGATATGACGATGCCACAAATGGATTTTTATCGAGCTTGTGAAAATAAAAAATTATGGGTTAAAAGAAAAGGTTGGGGTACAATTGTATTAATTTTCTTACTGTTAATTTCTATTGGTAGTACTTATTGGGCTATCAATGAAAGAGGAAAAGCACAACAAGAACGTAAAAAAGCACAACGTACTCAGTCTTTATTTTTAGCTGATTTAGCACGACAAAGGATTCAAGAAGGTGATATGACTAATGGCATATTATTAGCGTTAGAAGCTTTGCCTAAAGACATGTCTGCTCCTGATAGACCAGCAGTGATTGAAGCCAAAGAAAAACTAGAGGAAGCATTTTCGAAACATCGTGAGCGTTTTGTATTAAAAGGATATGAATCAATGACTGATGCTAATTTTAGTCCTGATGGAAAACAATTAATCACAGCAGGAAATAATGGCAATTTGTATTTTTGGGATGTATATAATGGCAAACTTTTATTGTTTCTTTACAAAGCACATACAGATAAGATTTCTAAAGTAGTTTTTAGTCCTGATGGAAAGCTTTTACTAACTGTTTCTGACGATAAAACTGCTTGTTTGTGGGATAATAATGGTAAACGTTTATCAATTTTTCAGCATCAAGAAAAAGTTTTTCATGCTGATTTTAGTCCAAACGGTAATTTTATACTTACATTATCTGATGATAACACTGTTAGCTTGTGGAATGCTTCAGATAGTAAGTTTATATCAATGTTAAAACATAAAAAGGAAATTTTTGATACAGCTAAAATTTACAGTGCTAGCTTTAGTCCCAACAATAAATTTATTGTAACTACCTCTGATGATGGAACTGCTCGTTTGTGGGATAGTTCTAATGGCAAACTTATATCTATACTAAATCATAAAGGAAGAAAAATTTATAATTCAGTTTTTAGTAATGATAATAAACGAGTGCTTACATTTTCTGAATGGGGGGAGTATAACTTATGGGAAATTTCTAGTGGTAAGAGTTTAATGAAAAAGTCTCAAGATATTTATTATTTTGAAAGAGATGGGTATTATTTATTTATCGGACTCAATTACGATGGTAAACAAATAATAACAATTTCTCTTAATAATTATGTTAATTTTGATACAAATTTATGGGATACTTCTAACAATAAACAATTAGATAGTAAGAATTGGTACGAATCTTTTGAAGACTACAATATAATGCCTTTTAATAAAATTGCATTAAATACTGATGGTAAACTTATTTGGGCAAAACGTGATAAAGCTTACTTAAAAAACTTAACACTAGAAAGAACTGATTCTGTTGAGCAAAAACCATCAGTTTTGGGTGTGAGTGGAGAACATATTTCAAAAACCATTTTTACTCCTGATGGTAGATTTGTAGCAACTGTATCAAAAAGTAATACAGTGCGTATATGGGATACTACTACTAAAATTTCTCGTAAAGATATTTTAGATTTGGAAGATACTTCCTCAATCCAAAATTTAATTGATAATGCTAATGAAATAGTTCCTCGTTGTCTTACTTCAGACCAACGTAAAAAATCTTTTTTATCTAATAATGCAAGTAATTTATTGATTGAAGAAGGAGAAGAATTAGCAAAGAAAAACCACATTGATAGTGCTGTTGATAAATTTGAACAAGCTAAAATACTTGAATCTTGTTATAAATTTGCTTCAAAAGATAAGGCACTAAAAATTGCTGCTTATGCTTTTATTGAAAATGGGGAAAAACTATTAAAACAAGATAAAATTGAAGATGCTATTATTGAATTTCAAAAAGCTCAGGAAATTGATTCTCGTTTTGATACCAGTTATACGATTAAAGATTTATCTAATAGGATAGCATTTGGAAAAGAAAAACAAGTGACTTCTCCTGCAAGTAAGCAAAAATACGATAAACGTAATAATTTAATCCACAGTGCGTATTTTGATGAAACTGGAAACCCAATTACTAACGAACAGTATGGTTTTCACTCATTTAATCAAAAATATGATGAACAAGATAATTTTTTAGAATTTGCTGTTTTTGATATTGCTGGCAATCCGACCTATCACAAAGACGGTTACCATAAATTTACTAAAAAAGTTCAACAAAAAGGTCGTCAAATTGAATGGGCTTACTTTGATATAGTAGGCAACCCAATAACCCCAAATCATGTTTCCTACCATAAACTGGTTAAAATATTTGATGAGAATGGTTTAGATATTGAGTGGATATACTTTGATAATCTAAGTAACTTAATAAGAAGGTACGATGTAGATGGTAATCCAATTAAGGAAGAATAATTTCATTAAATTCCAATATATAGAGTTCTAATATTTTTAAATAAGGAGATATTTATGAAACCATACTGGTTGTTATTTTTTTTATTATTATGTTTACCAAATTTTATACAAGCAAATGAAATTTTAGATAATTTTTTTAGAGGATTACATAATTTGCAAGCTCAATTTGAGCAAAATTTATTTAACGAAAAAGGAAGATTGTTAGAAAAAGTTGAAGGAAACATGACTATACAACGTTCTAATAAATTTAACTGGGAATATAAAAAACCATATTCCCAACAGATAATTGCTGATGGAAAAAATATATGGATTTATGACAAAGATTTAAATCAAGTTACAAAGAAAACTATGAATAGTGAAAAAGTAAGTGGCAAAATGCTAGCTTTTTTATTAAATCGTAAACGAAATATAGAAGAAGATTTTTTGGTTACGCAACTATCAGTTATCCAACAAACTAAAATAACAAATTTTGAACTTATTTCTAAAGATAATAAGAATCAATTCGATAAAGTATACATCAGTATAAGAGGAAAAGATTTATTAGGTTTTAAATTTGTTGATAATTTAGGTCAAACTACCCTTATAACGTTCACTCAAGTTAAACGCAATCAAAAATTGGCTAAAGATTTGTTTCTTTTTACTCCACCAAAAGGAGTGGATGTTATTGAAACAGGGTATTATCCTAGACTTAAAATAAGTAAGTAAAAGAAACCATCTAACAATTCAAACAAGTTCAAAAGATAGATGAAAGAGTTAAATTTTATCTCGTTCCCATGTGTTACATGGGAATGCCGAGTCTCCGTGCTACGGAGTGTGTAATAGGTGTGATATCATATCTAATACATTCGCACCGCAGTGCGGTGTTCCTGCATTCCCACGCAGTGCATGGGAACGAGAAAAGTCATTAATAAAGTATGTCGCCTATAAAAAACTTTCAGATTTAAAAAATACCGGAAAGTTTGCTTCTATCTTTAATTTTACTGAATTCGTTCCGCATCCAAACGATAAATACTCAACATCAAAAATAGTCCAATTAACAAGAGGTAATATACAATATCAGCCGTGCTAAATAATCCTTGTAATAGTGGTTGATAATGATTGGTAATAGACCAATAGCTGAGGCTAAAAATACTGTCTTGACCTTCTGCCACCCCGCCACCCCAATCTAACATCCATAATAATAAAAAAGTTCCAAAAGTGCTAATAGCCGCTACGGTTGGATGGGATGTTAGAGTTGATATGTATAATCCCAGTGCTATTAAGGCTCCACTGAATAAAATAAGGCCCAATAAACCGGATAATAACTGACCAAAATCTAATGTGCCACCCAACAACAATGATAATGGCATAAGCATAAGCATAGCAAACATTATTAGGAAAAATCCCATTAAACCCAAAAACTTACCCAAAACAATGCTTCCCATTGAAATTGGAGCGGATAATAGTAAAGGTAAGGTATTATTTCTCCGTTCTTCACTGATAAGACGCATGGTTAATAAAGGAGTTGCGAGTAATAATATTATAGCCGTCCAGTCAAATAAAGAAGCGACCACTATGGCAGTTAAACCAGAAGCATTGGGATCAGCCGCTAAATTTGTTTGTACTTGTGGTTGTAAAAACCATTCGACCAATACAGCAAAAAACCAACCCAAAATTATCTGGATTGCTCCTAAAATACTCCAAGCTAATGGTGAAATAAATAAGCTGCGTAACTCTCGTGTTGCAATCACCCACATTTAGATAACCTCCATTGAATTATCTTCGTTAGTTAAATCTACGAATATTTGTTCTAAAGTACGTTGTTCAGGTATCAATTCATATAGCTTCCAGTTGCTATTGACAGATTGCTCTACTAGAATTTCTACTGGACTGTTTTCAATACTGTGCTGAATACGAAATTTATTATTTTCCAATATTTCTATGTCTTCAACATATTGTATTTGTTTTAATTGTTCCATACTAGGGGGATTGTGGAACCCTATTTGTATATGGGTAGACTGCATTTGATTAAACAAACCTCCAATCGTGTTGTTCATAATTAATTGACCGTGATTTATAATTTGAACATGGCTACATACGGCTTGCACTTCTGGCAATATATGGGTCGATAAAATCACACTATGC
>JAUCGN010000115.1 GCA_030378125.1 Thiotrichales bacterium HSG1
AAAAATTAAATCAAATACCTTTTGTAATGCCATTAATGGTTGCGGCCAAAGCATTAGCAAAAACTTTAGCTGGGGAGCCAACTCAAGTCACTTATCCCGCTATGCCAGTTGTAGTTAAAACTCCAGCTTGTCCATTAGTTGTATCTCCTCCAACCAGAGGTTTAGAAGGAAGATGGCAAGTTGAAGGTGAAGGTAAAAATTTGAAGGCTTTATTCTTTACTTCGGAACAGAAATTAGCTGGTTTTGCATTAACTGGAACTGCTACAGCTGAAAAAATGATTTTGGCTGAGGATTTACCTGCTTTGTTGGAATGATTTATCTGGTTGTGGGATTTAGCTTCAGCATTTGTCTTTTTTATCGCAATAGTTTGGTATAGCTTTATCATATTTCCCCCTTTTTTTTCACCACTTCTCTTTTGCTATTCATTTATCGGGAGAAGTAAATCTTATCTAAATTGCTGTTTTTCAACAGGATAGAATGTTACTATATCTATCTAAAAGATACCAAAACCGCTATAGAATATGTTGTAGGATAGAAATTGTCAAATTTATCAACAAACTTGACATAAGTGGGTATATACCATTATAATCTTGTTTTCAGTCAAGCAAATTAACTACATATGAAAATTACCTTTGATATTGACGCAACTCCACAAGAACTAAGGAGCTTTTTTGGTTTGCCTGATGTGGAACCACTTCAACATGAAATGCTAGAGCTTATTCGTAAAAATATGGCAGCCGGCATGGAAGGTTTTGAACCGACGACTTTAATTAAGCCGTTTGTAACGGAACAAATGCAATCTGTTACAACTATACAAAAAGCTTTTTGGAACGTTGTAATGGGACAACTTCAAAATAATAAAACCGAACAATAACTACTTTTAATAAAATTACTTAGTTATGACTATAGAAACTCATTCCGCTTTAGTAACTGGTTGTCAATTAAAAAAGTATCGTGTTTTATCCGTTATTGGACAAGGTAATTTTGGTATAACCTACTTAGCTCAAGATACTAAACAAAATCATCAAGTTGCAATCAAAGAATATTTTCCTGACAAGTTGGCAATAAGGGAAGGTAATTCTATTCAACCTAAGTCACAACAAGATGAAAAAAACTTTCTATGGGGATTGACTAGATTTTCTCAGGAAAGTGAATCACTTAGAAATTTAAAACATCCAAATATAGTACAAGCCTTAGATTTATTTGAAGAAAATAATACTGCTTACGTTGTGATGGAGTATGAACAAGGTCGAAATTTAGAACATGTCTTGGAAGGTAATCTATCTGAAACTGAAATTAAGGCTATTTTGCCACCCTTGTTATCTGGTGTATACGCAGTGCATGAAGCTGGTTTTTTACATCAAAATATAAAACCTAGCTGTATTTATCTGCGTGATAAAGATAATACTCCAGTATTACTTGGTTTTGGAACTGCTAATTATGCTTTGGGACGTTTACAACGTGAAGCAATTGTTACTCCTGGTTATGCACCATTTGAGCAGTATCAAACTAAAGGTCCACAAGGTCCTTGGACTGACATCTACGCTTTGGGGGGCAATATTATACAGAGCTGTTACTGGCAAAACTCCACCAGAAATATTGGACCGAATCAACACTATAACTCGTAACAAAAGTGCTGATCCATTGTTACCATTAGCTGACAAGGTGAAGAACAAATATTCAGATAGCTTTTTACAAAATATAGAATGGGCTTTACAAATTGCGGAAGAGGATCGACCTCAGAATATTTTACAATGGGCTAATGCTTTACTACCTAATTCTACTAGAAAATTAAAGCAGTGTGAATCAATTCCAATTGACAAGAAAATTGTAAAATATCGTTGGATTGTGGCGGCTTCAATAATAATTGGTTTAAACATTGGTTATGTAATTTATATTAGTCACAGCGTGATTCAGCTAAAACAGAAACATGAAGGACAGTTACAAAAAAACCTCAAAACAAGCCAACTAAATTCGGCTAAAAATGAGGAAAATATAACCAATATAAAACAACAATTAGTTGAGTTACAAGATAAAAACTATTCTTTACAAAAGACCTTAGATGTCTATTCGGATGATAGCAAAGAAGTTTATACAGATGGTGCAATTATTCGTGATGAGTTGTCAGATGGTAGTTATGGGCCTGATATGGTTTGGTTGCCGGGTGGTGAGTTTATGATGGGAGATATTCAAGGCAATGGAAAAATTAATGAACAACCAGTACATCTGATGTCAGTAGACAGTTTTGCTATGGGACGTTATGAAGTGACTTTTGCTCAATATGACCGTTTTATTGAAGCTTTTGAGAAGGATAAACCAGATGATGGTGGTTGGGGACGTGGAGTTAGACCAGTAATTAATATTTCTTGGTATGATGCCTATGCTTATGCTCATTGGTTAAGCGATCAAACTGGCCATAAATATCGTCTTCCAACTGAAGCAGAATGGGAATATGCTGCTAGGGCTGGTAGTATCAGTCAGTATTGGTGGGGTGATGAGGTTAAACTCTGTCCAGAATGTGGGGATAAAACTATGCCTGTTGGTTCTTCCTTGCCAGCTAATGGTTTTGATCTATATGATATTGCTGGTAATGTCAAAGAGTGGACTTGTTCTGAATATGTGGAAAATTATGTTGGTAAAGAGAGAGTTTGTGTAGATCGTAATAGTAAAGTTTCCAGAGTGGAACGTGGAGGTTCTTGGTTGAATCCAGATAAACGGATATCAGCAAGATACCACAGTTCTCCTGAGAAACGTTATCTAAATGTTGGGTTTCGTTTGGTTAGAGAATACTGAGGTATTAATTATGTTTTGAACATGATTAAACCTTTTAATTGTCAGAATCAGGATTTAAGGATTCACAGGATTAAAAATCAACAGAATGGTTTATTGCCTTTATCCTGAAAATCCTCTAATCCTGTGAATTCTGATTCAGACAATTAAACAAACCACTGCTAGCCTCCAAAAAAGCTGTGATAAATTAAGAATATTCATGTAGGTTCGGTGCAATGAAACCGACCAAACATAAAAGTACAATTAATAATTTTATGTGTTTGTTTATATCATAATGGTCGGTTTCACGTTGTTACACCAACACTACCCGGCTTATTGACCTTCATCTAAAGCAAGTAAGCCACCAAATCCAATCAACACCACACCTACTATACGATTTATAATTATTTGAAATTTCTGTATTTGCTTTAGAATAAGCTTTATGCGTATAAATGATACAAAAATATTCCAGACAACAAATACTTCAAAAATAATAAAACAGCCATAGATAATTTTGTCAAACACGGGAGTGGATGGTTCGACTATTTGGGTAAATACTGCCAATATAAATAACGTTACTTTTGGATTTAATACGTTGCAAAGAAGGCCATCACGAAAAGGGGTTGCACGATTATTAATAGATTTATTCCCTGTTTTATCTAAATTAAATCCTCCTTCAGAGACTAGTGACTTAAACCCAATATAGATAAGATAACCAGCTCCTAGTAGTTTTATAATAGAGTAAATTGTTGCACTAGCAGCGATAACAGCAGCAATTCCCAAGATGGATAAGGTTACGTGTATTGAGAGACCACAGCAGATGCCAGCAATACATACCACAGCAGGCCAACGTTCTTGTGTTCCACTATATTTTACTACCAACATCATATCTGGCCCTGGACTCATCATTGATACGAATGTAATTGTGGCCAAAATCATTAGCATAGCTATCATTGTTCTTCCTCGGTTATTTGGATTCTTTGTATGGAATATTTTTTGTACAGGACGTTTTGAACATGATTAAACCTTATTAATTGTCTGAATCAGGATTTTCAGGATTTAAGGATTTACAGGATTAAAAATCAACAGAATGGTTTATTGCCTTTATCCTGAAAATCCCCTAATCTTGTGAATCCTGATTCAGACAACTAAACCACTCCTCTTCCGCTATCTCCAAAAACTCCTTTTCTGTTTCTTCTGAATCAAATTCAAACCAATCAATTACTTCTTTACGGGTAAACCATTTTTGTTGTAGAGCGTAAACTATTGGGCCTTTGAGAGTTTTGAATAAATATGAAGAAGGTGTATTTTTGAAATATATTCTGCTAAATATATTATCTTTGTAGCCATGACGAAATTTTTCAGCTAATAGCATTGGTATGAGAACATATAGAAGAATATTTGTATAATGTAAATTTAATTTTTTACTGAAAACAATATTGGATAAGTCTGCATTAAATAATGTTGCAAATTTCATATCGACAGATTCAAAACTACAATTGTTCATATTAATAAAAATCATATTAGCATTACCTGCTCCAATATTTTTAAGATATGAACTTGAAAGATTTAATTCCATAAGATTCAAACTATTCAAATTAATTATCTCATCATTACCTCTCATATCAATTCCTTGAAACAACCTTTTTCCCCAATCTGGAGCAGAATCTCTAGCAAAATGATTCCAATTAACAATCAAATCAAACAAATTCCTTGCATCTTTTATCTTTCCATTGAAAAACTGTTTCTCCTTCTCATCATTATACAACACATTTCCCACCAACAATGCTAACCAACGGTCTATATCAGGTGGAAAATCGTTCAATTTAGCTTTTTTAACCACTCGTAATTCATTAGCAAACAAGGTCGTTTTTTCTTCTGTCTTAGCTAACGTATAATTATCCTGTGATTCCAAAATAGCTTGAGCCAAATTTATAATTTTGCCTAATTTCTCTTGATCAATACACCAATTTTCCAAAGCCTTTACTGGATAATCAGCACAACCTTCATCAAATTTACAAGTTTTGTACCATGTATAAAATATTTCATTGCAAAACAGCTTGTTATATTTATCAGTTGCCAAAGAAGCCATGAGTGGAAATAACAGCTTTCTTGCATCTTTATCATCCACAGTCTGCTTTAACAATTGCAACATAGCGGTAAAAAACTCTATCGTTTGGCCAGTTGGTTCTCCAAGCACAAGTTTGATACGTGCATCTCCAACATTGGCATCTTCATCTAACGCATATTTAATAAAAACCTTCAAATAATACTCAGCCAATAAAATCTCAGCAAAAGACTGATGTTGAAAATGTAAAACATTATCGTTTTCACCAAAATATGAATGGGACAAAAATTGAACTTCCTTAACATCTTGATAACGCTTTAATATTTCATCATTATTTTCACCCTTATCTTCACCATCCAACACTCGACATAAATCAGCCTTATGTAAAAATCCCTGCTCACCAAGCTGGCGTTTATACATCCATAAAGCCGCAGTTGCATGTAAAATATTACGGAATTCAAACTCTTTAGGTAAATTTCTTGGATAGCAAGTATCGCCAACATGTTTAGCTTCTTTGGTCAGCAAATTAATGAAAGACAGATATATTCCTATCTTACCAATCGCAGCAAAATCAACCTCATTCACGATTAACTGAAAAATCATATAAGCAAAGATTGGTCGTCTTAACTCACTTTCAGATAAAGTTTTATTTTCCAATAATTTTTCATGTA
>JAUCGN010000116.1 GCA_030378125.1 Thiotrichales bacterium HSG1
ATTGCGGCTTTAGCAACTCCAGCTGGTCGAGGTGGAATTGGAGTTATAAGAATTTCTGGCTCTTTAGTCACTGAAATTGCTAAAGTATTATTAAAAAAATTACCTAAACCACGTTATGCGGCTTATAGCTCATTTTGTGATCAAGAAAGCAATTTAATTGATCAAGGAATCGCTCTTTATTTTCCAGCTCCTAATTCTTTTACTGGAGAAGATATCTTGGAATTACAAGGTCATGGTGGTCCAGTAGTGATGGATTTATTACTAAATACAGTGATAAATTTGGGTGCAAGGTTAGCCCGTCCGGGCGAATTTTCAGAACGGGCCTTTTTGAATGACAAGATAGATTTAGTTCAAGCTGAAGCGATTGCTGATTTAATTGATAGTTCTTCTAACCAAGCGGTACGGTGTGCCTTACGTTCTTTACAGGGAGATTTTTCTTTACAAATTAATAAATTGGTAGAAGAACTTATCTGGTTACGGAGTTATGTAGAAGCTGGAATTGATTTTATTGATGAGGAAATTGATCTGTTAGAAGATGGGCAAATAATTGTAAAAATTAAAAAACTTATTCAACAATTTGATACTATTTTGCTCAAATCTAAACAAGGTTATTTGCTTAATGAAGGCATCCAAATAGCATTGGTTGGGGAACCAAATGTTGGTAAATCAAGTTTATTAAACTGTTTAGCCCAAAAAGATACTGCGATTGTTACCCCATTGCCGGGAACTACTCGTGATGTTATTCATGAGCATATTCAAATAGATGGGATACCACTACATATTATTGATACTGCTGGGTTGCGAGAAACTGATAATATAATTGAACAAGAAGGAATTCGGCGGACTAAATCAGCTATTGAAACAGCAGATTTGACAATATTGTTATTGGACAGTGATTCTGATAACAATTACACACAAACTTTGTCAACTAAATCATCTTTAACAGTCCGTAATAAAATAGACCTTAGTCATCACTCTGCTGGTATGCAAGATGGAATTTTATATTTATCAGCTAAAACTGGGGAAGGTATTGAAATTTTAAAAGAGCATCTAAAACAAAAGGTTGGATTTCAAAATACAGAAGGCAATTTTATGGCTCGCCGCCGTCATCTGGATGCTTTACAACGAGCTAAATTAGCTTTGATAAGGGCATTAGATAATAAAATGACTTTTGATTTGTTAGCTGAAGAATTGCGTCAAGCTCAACAAGCATTGAACGAAATAACTGGTGAATTTACTAGTGATGATTTATTAGGTCAAATTTTTTCAACATTTTGTCTTGGAAAGTGAAAGGTTAAACATGTATAAATTCATCTGTTTTAAGTAGTTAAGGAGAGTAAACAACGGGGTGTTTAGATAGGAATGGATACACTAAACAACGTTTGTCCCGGTTTACTAACTACTGTTATCATTCCATCATGTTTGTCAATAATATGTTTTACAATATCCAATCCCAAGCCATTACCAGTTGATTTAGTTGTGAAATATGGCTCAAATATCTTTGCTTGAATATCGGTTGGAATACCAATTCCATTGTCAGAAATATTTACGCATATGTTGGAATCTTGTAATCTTGCCTCAATTTGTAATTCACCTTTATAATCCATAGCCTGCAAAGCATTGTGAATTAGGTTAGCCCATACTTGGCAAAGTTTATCAGGATAGCATATAACGTCTGGTAGTTCAGAATAATCACGTATAATATTAATTCCTAGCTTAGTTTTGTTGCGGTATAACAATAAAGTATTTTCAATACCATCAATAATATTTACAGCTATTTTTTTGTTAGAATTATTACCGTAAACATTTACTGCGGTGGCAATTTTTATAACTTTATCAATAGCAATAGAAATATTTGTAACGCCTGACTGTAAAGTCGAAATTTTATAAGCTATCTCAATTATTTTGCTTTTATCAGGAGATTGTAATATTGGTAATATATCTTCAATATCACCATATATTCCCATATTAACCAAATGGTTCGCAACAAATTCTGGGTCATCAACGTTGACTAACTGTTTAACTAAATTTCTTCTTAACTTACGTTCTTCTTTGCTAGACAATAAACTTTGTGATGAGCGTTTTAATAATATTATGAGATCAGATTTATTGCATGACATATCAAACAACACTGGTAACTGTTCCAAAAATACTCTAATGTTGCTAATTGAAGAGCTAATAACACCTAATGGGGTATTGATTTCATGAGTAATACCAGCCATCTCCTTGCCTAAAATAGCTATTTTTTCAGTTTGGATTAATTTTTGCTCAGTTTTTGTTAGTTGTGTGAGTAAATCAGATAATTCAGTAGATTTTTTTGCTAACTGTTTTTTTAAATCATGTTTTTCTGTTTGTAAATTTATAAAATCTTTTTTAATTAATATTAAAATCATAAACATAAAAGTAAAATAAGATATTATCAAAGGGAATACATATTCTTCTGATATGGCAACCAGTACAATAGTACATATAAAAATTAAGGAAAATCGAAAAAAATATTTTTTGGTATGCATGTTGTTTGAGTGTTGTAAATAATGAAGTTTTTAGATTATAACAATAAATATCAACAGAAATCTAAAAATATATCTATATAATTTCAATTAAAAATTGCCATAATAACCATTTAGAGCTAAACTATATGGCAGTTATTAATTGAATACAACTATAGACGATTCAATGGAAAAACGTTGTAGTTATATATATTTATGAGATTTTATTTTTAAGTATGGAAACAACTATGTTAAATACTAACTACCACAAACCATTTTTAGTTCTACTAATTTTAACATGGTTTATGTCTGGATGTTCTACAGTTCCTTTGGAAAATCCAGACCCCTTTGAAAAAGTTAATCGTAATATTTTTGCTTTTAATAAAACAGTTGATAAGATTGTTTTAAAACCTATTTCCAAAGGTTATAAATTTGTTACACCAAAACAAGTTAATGTCAATATAAGCAATTTTTTTAGCAATATCAATGATATTACTGTGATTGCCAACGATTTATTACAATTCAAATTTAAACAAGCAGCTTCTGATACCGGTCGTTTTCTGCTGAATAGTACTTTTGGATTATTGGGTTTTATAGATTTGGCTAGTAAATTTGATATACCCAAACACAATGAAGATTTTGGTCAAACCTTGGGTTATTGGGGATTGGGCAGCGGTCCTTATGTAGTTATACCATTTTTGGGGCCAAGCTCTGGACGTGATGCTGTAGGATTAGGAGTTGATGTTTTTTTAGACCCACGTTTTTACTACACTGGAAAACCTATGGGTATGACATCTACTCACGCATCTTGGACTTCAGAATTAGTTAATAAGGTTGATGCACGAGCAGATTTATTTGGAGCAGAAAAAGCCTTGCAAAAGGCCTCTATGGATGAATATGCTTATTGGCGTGATGCTTATTTATCTAGACGTAATTATCTAGTTTATGATGGTTCTCCACCTTCAGAAGAACTTGATGAAGATTTCTTTGAAGATGGTGAAGAGGATGATGAATTTGAAGATGACACAGAGGAATAATTCCCTTCGTACCTGAAAAAATTTATAGTAACTTAATCTTGTAGTTGGTGGTCCTGAACAAAAGTAGTGTTGTATAAAATATTGAGGAAAAAATTATGGATTATCCAACTTGCAACTCAGAAAATATTACTATAATTCTAATATAATTTTATACAACACTATTTTGTTCAGGACTACCAAATGTCTTATCAAACAAGATTTACCTATTCATAATTTTAATTTACCAAATAATTATCTGAATTTTAATGATTTTTAAAAATGTATGTTAATAGAAAATCTTGTTCAAACCACTTAAATTATCAAAAATCCTACCTACCATAAAAAGTATACTTCAAACGCACCCCTAACTGATATTCATCATTCCTTCCAGTATTAAAAATATACTCAGCCCGAACATTAACAAATAAATCTCTGCTTAACATATAATTAATTTGATTTGCTAATCCCACAGCCTTGTTGTCAAATAAACTAGTATCCTGCCATTGTAGCACTCCACTAAATTCAGCAATCATGCGAGAACTCAAAGGTTTTTCAGTGGTCACAAACCAATTAATAGCTTTCTCGTCATCCAACAACAATATATCGACACGAGTTTCTAAAATTTGTTTATAATTAAGACCAGCACTAGCAAAATAACCACTATCCCCAAAATCACGCCATAATTTACGTCCTTCTAACATAACTTGTTGATTAGGAGAATATTCATAATGAAAATAAGTTTTTAAGCCAGACTGTCTACCACGAGCATATAAACGATAAAACCGTTCTCGAAAGGTGACTTGAGGAGTTAAATGTTGATAGGTTTCATAAGTAATTCCAACTAATCCAGAGCGATCTTGCCAACTAACTTTAGAACTAGCATTGAGCAAGAAATTACCTAACTTTTTATTGTCTAAATTATAATCAGCATCAGCAATTAACTTTATATCTTGGTTGGCAAATCCAGTCAAACCAAAATTAATCCGTTGTTGGCCACCAGCATAATGTTGCATTCCTAGCTTAGCTGTAGATTTATCTAACCAATATAATGGAAAATTACTATCAATACCAATAAGATAATTCTGTTCAGAAATAGTATCAAATAACTCAATACGTTTCCGTTGGCCAGCATATAAGTTAATGTTTAAGTCGGATTTTTCATATTTAGCAGCAATTCCATCAAGTGTATAAAAACCAGTTAAATCAGCTTGTTCAAACCTGCCTGCTGTCAATTTATAATCTTGCCATTTTTTTCTTGTATAAGCTTGATAAAATTGTGCTTCTATTCCAGAAATACCAGTTCTTAACGCATATGATAACCCACTATCAAGTTCTGCATCTTGATACTGAAACTCACCAAATTGCTCCATAAAAACATCATCTTTACCATAATGATTATCAATTTGAGCATTAGTTTCTAATTTTCCCCATAAACCAGTGGCATATATTGGATAGGATATAAAAACTAAAAGATATACAATAGACCTATTTAAAAATCTATCAGGTCTAATATATTTATTTTTCAATTAAAAAACCTTCTTCATCATTATTAGGCTTTTTCAATATTGCCCAACCAGTCAAAATCGATAAAGCAACTATACAACTACCACAACCAGAACAATTGCCAACTTTAGGGATTGAACAGTTAGAAGACATTGCAATATGGCTAACTGCGATTCCCCCTCCAACCAACCAAGGAAATAGTTTTTGAATATGCTGAGTTTTTTTCATTATTTATATCGTTAAATTTACTATAATTATTACTACATAAAACTCGTTACATCGGTAAGGATTTCAATGATACTTCTTATGCTGAAAGTACTTGTTCCAAACTATCACCAGTATACTTACGAACCATTTCTACCAGTCCCAATTCAGAAATATCACTTATTTTAACATAATCACCAGCCAGAGCCTGCTTTAGCATAGCAACTATTTGCTGTTTATGTTTACTACTTTTCATATCAATGAAATCTATAACAATTATGTCACTAATATTG
>JAUCGN010000117.1 GCA_030378125.1 Thiotrichales bacterium HSG1
CAATTGATACGATTAGCAATATAGTAAAACCGGTCTTGCTTGAAAAAAAACTATGAAAGTGCATAACAAAGATTGTTAGTCCTAAACGAAGTAGTTTATGGTTCCAAAAAATTATGGTATAAAAATATATGATAAATTCATCATTATATATTACCAATAGATTAATTAAGAAAAATGTTACTTGGAAGATATTAGAAACTGATGTTACATACCAATAGAATCCGTAATTCACAAATATTTTTTAACTTATAAATTATTGATTTACAATGGCACTACACAACATCAGTTAGAAAGCATTTATTTTAACATAAATTAGCCAATAGTGAAGATTAGTATGTTAGACTGGTATTTTAATACTTTGTACAGGAGATTTTTCTGGGTAATAATAAATAACTGTGAACCTGTCAGGTTTTTTAAATCCATCAAGTTTTTTAGTAAACAGCACTATTTTATTTAAGTGTTACTAAAGATAATAACATTTAAGATTAATTTTCCAATAACAAAGAAAACTCAAAAATGACAGATATAGAATTAAAAAAATTGGTAGCAAATTTAGCTATTTCTCAACAAAAGACTGATGAAGAATTGAATAAATTGGTAGCAAATTCAGCTATTTCTCAACGGAAGACTAGTGAAGAATTGAGGAGATTGGCAGAAAATTCAGCTATTTGTCAACAAAAAACCGATGCTCAATTGGCAAAAACTGATGCTCAGTTGGCAAAAACTGATGCTCAGTTGGCGAAAACCGATGCTCAATTGGCAAAAACTGATGCTCAGTTGGCGAAAACCGATGCTCAGTTGGCAAAAACTGATGCCAAAATAGATCGGATCGCAACATTAGTGGGAAATATTTCAAACAATCAAGGTGATGCTACTGAAGAATTTTTCTACCGTAGCTTGCTTGATAATGCTTGTCTGGGAAATATGCATTTTGATATAATTGATCGTAACTTACAACGACATAAAGTTGGAATACAAGATGAATTTGACGTAGTATTAATTAATGAAAATAATGTCGCTATTGTTGAAATTAAACATAAAGCACATCCTAAATTGATTAACGAAATGTTAACCAAAAAAATACCAAATTTTAGAGCCTTATTTCCTTACTATGCAAATTTAAATTTATACGGTGTTATTGCTAGTATGGTAAGTAATAATGAGTTAGTTACAAAAGCTAAGGAGGCCGGATTATTTTTTCTAGCACAGAAAGGTCAGCATGTAGTTTTAGTTAATGATCAGGCTAAAGCATTTTGATAAGTCTTATTTCTCACATTATAATATCCATAAAATTATGAAAGTAGATAACACCTTAAAATTGGTTACATTCGCTTCTTGTCCTTTTGGGCAACGCATTCTTATTACTTTGTTATACACTAATACCAAACATGATTTGGTTGTAATTGAACCGGGTAATTTGCCAGCATGGTTTAAACAAGTATCACCACTTGGAAATGTTCCAATATTGCAAGTAGGAAAACAAAAAACTATATTTGAATCTTCGGTAATAAACAATTATTTGAACCAAATTACTGGCAACCATTTACTGCCCGATGATCCATTGCAAAGTGCCATGTGTTGTAGTTGGATTGAATTTTGTTCCACTTGCTTATCTGGTTTTGTTAGTATGATTGCTGCTCCAACTGAGATAATATTTAATGAATCTCGTGATAAATTATTAAAAAACTTATATGTTTTAGAACAACAACTTGATAAAAAAGGTCCTTACTTTATTGGTAAACAGTTTACTCTAGTAGATTCTACCTATGCCCCATTATTTCTTCGCATAAAATATTTATCTGAAATAATTGATTTTTATGAAATAACAGAACTTCCCAAAATTAAAACTTGGAGTGAAAACTTGTTAGATTTAGAAATAGTGCAGAACTCAATAATAGGGGATTTTCCTAAAAATTTCCAGATGTTTATCCAGAAGATGGGAAATGGTGGTTATATAAGTGGCTTATGCAAATAGGTAATTATATTTTAAAAAACAATGTTATATTAGCTCCAATGGCGGGTATAACAGACAGCCCATTTAGGCGTTTATGCAAAGAAATGGGAGCTGGCATGACAGTATCAGAAATGGTTTCATCTAACTCATTGCTATGGGGTAGTAGCAAAACCTTACGGCGTGCTTGTCATGATGGTACAGATTCAGCTCATTGGGTCCAAATCTTAGGAGCCGATCCTAAATTGTTGGCTAAGGCAGCTAAACATAATGTTGATAATGGGGCTGAAATTATTGATATTAACATGGGTTGTCCGGCTAAAAAGGTTTGCAACACTATGGCCGGTTCTGCCTTGTTGAAAGATGAGAGTTTAGTCGCTAATATATTAGAAGCAGTAACAAAAGCTGTTGAAGTGCCAGTAACTTTAAAAATTCGTACTGGTTGGGATAAAGAACATCGCAACGGATTACAAATTGCAAAAATAGCTGAACAGGTTGGAATACAGGCTTTGTCCATACATGGACGTACACGGGCTTGCAAATTCACTGGCGAAGCGGAGTATGATACTATAGCAAATATAAAGGCTCATAGTAATATTCCCATAATTGCTAATGGTGATGTTGACAGTCCAGAAAAAGCCAAATATGTGTTGGACTATACGAATGCTGATGCAGTTATGGTAGGTAGGGCTGCTTTTGGCAGACCTTGGTTATTTCGGGAAATAGTCCATTATTTAGAAACTGGTAAAAAGTTACCTAGTCCAACTATATTGGAAATTCGTGATACATTGTTGCAACATTTGGAAAGCTTATACAAATTTTATGGAGAGTATACCGGGATAAGAATGGCACGCAAACATTTATCTTGGTATAGTAAAGGACAACGTGATGGAGCTGTATTTCGTAATATTATCAATCGAGTAGACAATAGTATTGAACAAGTTAGTTTGACTAAGGATTTTTTTGCTCGTTTATTGAATGTTGGTGAAGATACGTAAAAAATGGAAACCCATCATTCAACTTAAAATATCTATCATATTAGCTCTCATGATAGGATTTTTACAATGTAAGGGGATGTTTGTCAATTACTTGAGCCATGTGCTGGCTATGGTGCTTTTGTTGAGTAATTAAAGACAATAAATCAACAGTCCTAACTACAATCTATAAGAAACGCTGGAAAGTGGAATTCTTTCATAAATCACTTAAATCTAATGCTGTTTTAGCTAAATCTCCTGCCCGACACATAGTTTCACAATCTAACCATATTTTCTCATCCATTATAGCTGTTTTTAAGATGGAATGTTTAAAAATATCTAATCATATTAATCACTTTATCTTACGTTCTAAATTGTATCTTAAAACTATTAAAACAGCTTTTTATGAATTACAAATTTTGAAAGCTGTCTAGTTTTGGGTTTATTACTATTAGGACTTACGCATTGACAACTTCTAAAAAATAATATTTCAATAAAATTATATAGTTATAAAATATATTCGATTTATCATAATTTCTGTAAAAATTGAAGTATAAAATTACAATGCTAAGTTGCGTAAAGGAATTATATAATTTTAAAATATAAATTATATGTATATTAAATTTAACTATTTATATAGTAACTTATTGTATTTAAATAGTTTCATAATATGATGAACTTGTCAATGCGTAAGTCCTACATTTGTTAAATACCATGAACAATTTGATGAAGTTAAAATTCAACACTTAACCTGTTTTTAAACCTTACAGGTCTTTAAGACACTGGAAGGTTGCTGAAAGGTTTGAATTTTTTACATTAACGGAGAAGTACAATGAACACATATAAAAAACACCATCTTGCATTAGTACCACTATTACTATCAACAGCAGGTGCATATGCAGAATGTGATACATCACAACATGCTAAATACATAACAGATACCCAAACACTAACTATCCCATTTTTGGACATCGGACTGATAGACCCAATCACCGGACAACTAACTGGAGAAATGGCAGTTGCTAACGTTGACTTGTCTCTCAAAGAAGGAGCCGATGACTTCGTTATAATTCCAGACACTCTCAATGTCATAAAAATGGCATCAGAAGCATCAGAATGTAACGCCCTCTACACATACAGAGGAGGAACTTTACACATCCCCAACCTAGACGTAGAAGAAGTAATCGTATTACCACCCGGAATAGTAGTTGGTAGCGTAACTAGAACCTATAAAGCAACCCTACGGCAACTTCCTTTAACCCCAGAAATTTTTCATCTTGAAGAATACACACTTGTAGGTACTGGAACCATAATTGATCCACCTCCACCTCCACCTCTACCACCTGTTGCCGAATGCAGTTTAGAAGATCAAGCCCAATTAATGGAACCATTTACTCTCTATAATGCTGTCATGCCGATGGTTGTGGCAGAAAATATGATAATGGGCGAATGGCCAATTCCGCTCTCCAGCGTTATAACGCCACCAACTGGGGTTTACACCGCTAAACTTGAAACCCATGATCCATTCCATATTGATGCGACCATGAAAACCGAAGCAGAAGGAGTTGCTAGTTGCTTTGCCGGCAAAACCATCCACTTCATTTATAACCCAACTACCGGAACTTTTGGATGTAATACAGATATTCCAGCTGAATATATGACATTATTCCCTATGACATGTAATTAATATTCACCGTTATTTCGGGAATGAAGCAAAGCGGATTTCCCGAAACAACAATTTTGGCATTGGCGAAGGTATTGATATTAGCATATTATACAAAATCACTAAAACTTGTAATCAATTAATATTTAACAAGTTTTAATTATCCTTAATAGTCTACATCCAATAGCCTCAGCCGCCTCAAACAGAAAAAACAAAAGTATAAATTTGAATTCTTTCATCATAACAATAACTACTTATTATCCACTAAATTAGGTATATCAAACAAATACAACTCAATATATTCTTAAACAACATACTAATCCCACTCAATTTATAAATCAAGTAGGATTAGAAAAACTCTGCCAATTCCTTAATTTGTTTGTGAACAGTCGTTTATACCAAATGGATTAGCAACTGGACAGATTTTCTTAACCACATCCCCAGCACTACAATCAGTTTCAAATTGTAAAGTATCACTTGACTCTGTACCAGCAACTTCGGTACGGGCAGTTATTTCTGCTACTATCCAAGCTGCATATTGAATTGGATAAACAACATTAAAATCTGCAAATCCACTGCTATCAGTCACAAGTTTTGACTTATCAACTGTTACAACGTTAGCTGGTTCAAGCCTGCCACTATTATTTATATCTTCACCTAAATTCACGTCTAATATACCGTTCCGATTAACATCTTCATTATTACAAGTATAAACTGGAGGTGTTAGCTCATAATTATCTTCAGTAAAACCAAATAAGGATTTAGCGTAAAGTAAAGGATAAATACTTAAAAATACCTCTGCATCAGCTACAGGTGTACCATTAGAATCTGTGACTAATACAGTGAAGTATGACTTGTAACGCCGACCATCATCTTCTTCTAACTTATTTCCTGAACCAATCACTACAAATA
>JAUCGN010000012.1 GCA_030378125.1 Thiotrichales bacterium HSG1
TAGTAGTAAGTGCTGTCACCTTACCCATTTTAGGTGTAATGAGTGCATTGGCAACCTTAAATGCTGGTTTTGGTTATCAAATGCGTATAACTGCTCCTTTGAGTATGCTGAATTTCCTAACAATTGCTTCCAAAAGTGGCGTTCTCATCAAAGATGGACGTTCTTTGGAATTATTGAGTCAAGTCGATACTGTTGTTTTTGACAAAACTGGAACGCTTACCGAGGAACAACCCCATGTGGGAAAAGTTCATTGTTGTATTGATATTGAGGAAAATGAATTATTAACCTATGCTGCCGCTGCCGAATATAAACAAACTCATCCAATTGCTTTAGCTATTTTATCCGAAACTAAACAACGCAAGTTGAATATTACCTCGGTAACACAAGCAAAATATGAAGTAGGTTATGGCATCAAAGTTCTTGTTAAAGCGAAAATTATTCGAGTTGGTAGTATACGTTTTATGAAAATGGAAGGTATCCCGATTCCGCTAGAAATGAAGGCCTTACAGGAAGAAACACACGAACAAGGTCATTCATTGGTCTTTGTCGCACTTAATGACCAATTAGCCGGAGCGATTGAACTCTATCCTACTATTCGCCCCGAAGCTAAACAAATTATTGCCCAGTTAAAACAACGTGGATTATCTATGTATATCATCTCTGGTGATCATGAACAACCAACTCAAAAATTAGCTCAAAAACTGGGAATAGATAATTATTTTGCCGAAACTTTACCAGAGGATAAAGCTAATTTAATCGAGCAATTGCAGCAAGAAGGAAAAGTGGTTTGTTTTGTAGGTGATGGCATTAATGATTCTATTGCTTTAAAGAAATCCCAAGTTTCTATTTCACTTCGAGGAGCTTCTACAGTAGCCACAGATACAGCTGCTATTATTTTAATGGATAGCCACCTAAACCAACTTGACCATTTGTTTGATATTGCTCAAGAATTTAAAATTAATATGCGAAATAATTTAAATCTATCAATTATTCCCGGTTTTATATGCTTAGGTGGAGTTTTTTTTCTAAATTTTGGTATTGTGACTACAATCCTTTTATATGATGCAGGTTTGTTGGTTGGTGTATGGAATGCAATGTCACTCACACCGGCGGTTAGGTATTCAGATGTGCCCCGACAATAACTCGTAGGTGGTGGACAATATGGTATGGTTCCTTTTTCTCGATCCTACGGAGATTTTATAAATGAAGCAGGATTACCCGGTCAAAATTCATCAACTCCATCAGAAAAGGTACTCGAGAACCATTATAGCAATACTCCATGATATGGTATACTAAGATAAAGAATAATATTAGAGGTATAAAAATGGCAAAAGCATATTCAATAGATTTACGGCAAAATAGAAAGTTATGAAAGAAGGTTCAATGAGAAAATTAGCGAAACGTTTTAAGGTACCAGGAAAATTTGTATTTACATTAATAAAGCAATTTAATGAAATAGGAAGTATAAAAGGTATTGCAATAATGGTCGTAAACCAGCAACAAATGCTGAAAGTGAAGACTTTATACGAGAATTATTAGAAGAGCATTTAATTGTGAAAGAAATATGTGTTGAATATAATAATAAATTCGAACAGACAGTGACACGTTCAACAATTGATAGGACATTGAAAAGGATGAATATAACCCGTAAACATTATTTGACGGAAGAAAAAATACCTTAGAAAGCAAAACTAACTTTTTATCAAAACGATATAATTTTATTTGAGCCAGAACAATTTTATTAACGAAATGGGTGTAAATGCAAATATAATGATATGCACGTTCAGAAAAAGGTACACGAGCAAGATGTGAAAACCCTATTAAACCCGTAGCTAGAATTAGCACTGTTGGTGCTTTGGGAATTAATGGTGGCTGAAATGTGTTATCAAGGAACTATGAACGCTATTGTATTTAGGACATTTATTGAACATATTTTAGTTCCAGTTTTGCGTCCTAACAATGTCGTTATTTTAGATAATGCTACAGTATAGGTGTTCGGGATAATTTTAAATATTTGATTTAACTATATTTAATGTAGGGTGCATAAACGATAGTGTCATGCACTAGATGGATGGAGACAGTGTATGATGCTTTGCTTATACAGCTTACGAGTTATTTAATATTCACAACACCTCTACATTTTGGAAAATTAGAGCAACCCCAAAATTTTTTTCCTATATTTTGACCTTTTTTTACTTCTCTCATAACCATTTTATTACCACATTTGGGACAAATCTGAACTTTTTCAGCAACAATACTTTTAACATGCTTTACATGTTCTCTGTTGGTTTTAAATGAAGGAGTTAATCTTCCTGTTTTAATTTTGCTTATAACTTCTTGAACTTCAGATAAGGATAAGACTGGCTGTTTTTTTGACTTAATAAAATTTATATAACCTCTTCCATAAGTTACATTTTCTGGCATTTCAGTTTTAAATGTGCTATTGCCGATGAATACAATAACTGAAAAAATTTTCTCTTCGCTTAAACCTAATAATGATTCAAGTGTTTTTGTATGTTTATAATTTTGGTGAAGTGGATTTTGAAATTTATTTGAATGATTGTAAATTTTTTGAGTCCATATTTTTTGATTTGAACTACCAAATATCCAACCTTTCATATTCTTTGTTTCTACAACAAAAACACCATACTTTGAAACAATAATATGATCTATTTGAGTGCTACCATCTTCAGTTGGTAACGTAACATTTTTTATGAGATGATATTGATTTTTATCAAGAAATAACTTAGCACTTAGATTAACAATAAATTCTCCGAAAATACCTTTAAACCATGAAGATTTTAAAGTATATTTTAAAAATATGATTAAAATAAAAAAAGGTATTAAATACCAAAGTATTCCGTATATTTGATCAAAGATTAGCATAAAGTTTATTGTATATTTTCCTAAATTTATTGATTCATTATAATACTAAATAACACAAAAATATACATCAGAATAAGAAATAAATTGGTTTTCATCCTGCTAATTCTATAATCCCAAAAATCCTGATTCTGACATTTTGAACATGATTTAACGGATTAAAGGATAAAACATGATTAAAAAACCTGGTAGTCCTGAACAAAGTAGTGTTGTATAAAAAGTTTAAAAATATTAAGGAAAAAATTTCTTTGGCAGGTATTGCAAGAGTTGGATGTTATTTTTCCTAGCAAATGTCACAAATTTAATGGAAAAGAAACTGATAAAATAAAGAATTTTATTTACCATTATTTTAACACACAATTAATTGATATATATAAACTTATTTTTATATGAAGTACTTGTTCATGTAGTCAATTACTGGACTTAAACAGCTTAAAAGGTTTATAATAACTATTGATTATTGTACTTTACTCAAAGTATTTGTTGAAAACCAAATTATAATACAAGTATATTTTTCAACTATTTACATATGTTTGGAACTGAGATATGATTGAACTAGCAGTTATTGGTGGTAGCGGTTTGACCGAACTGGAGGGTTTAAAAGTTACTAATCAACAAGTATTAGAAACTCCTTATGGTAAAATGTCTAGCCCTATTACTCATGGTATTTATGGTGGTAAACCAATAGTATTTTTAGCTCGTCATGGAATCCAACATACTATTCCACCTCATAAAATTAATTATCGAGCCAATTTGTGGGCATTGAAACACATAGGTGTAAAAAATATACTTGCTGTTGCAGCTGTTGGTGGTATTGAACCAGATTTACAACCGGGTGATTTGGTGATTCCACATCAAATTATTGATTATACCTGGGGTCGAGAACATACTTTTTTTGATGAAAAATTAACCCATGTTACCCATATTGATTTTACTTATCCATATTGTGAAGAACTAAGAAATAAATTATTATTAGCATCTCAAAATGTTGATTTTAAAGTGTTTTTTCAGGGTATATATGGAGTTACTCAAGGTCCACGATTAGAAACTGCGGCTGAAATTAATCGAATGGAACAAGATGGCTGTGATATTGTGGGTATGACTGGAATGCCAGAAGCAGCTTTAGCTAGAGAATTAGAATTGTGCTATGCAACATGTGCAGTAGTAGCTAATGAGGCTGCTGGACGTAATAATGAGCAAATATCTATGGCGGAAATTGAAGAAAATTTAATTGATGGGATTGATTATGTACGCCAGTTATTGGTAAAAATAATGTAAAAATTCAAGATAGTCACTAAATATATAATAGTGATAATTCCAAAAAACCTTTATAGGTTTCAAAAAAAAGGAGAGTTTGTCACTACTTATTTTGGGACTACCTAAATTTGTACTAACCTTTGTTATAACTAATAATTTCAAATTAAACAGGAAAAATATGTCAGAACATAATTTTACCGACAAACCTTTAACAATCGCTGGTAAAGATTATAAATCACGTTTATTGGTTGGGACTGGTAAATATAGAGATTTAGAAGAGACTAAACTTGCTATTGAAGCTAGTGAGGCAGAAATAGTTACAGTAGCTATTCGTAGAACCAACATTGGTCAAGACCCAGAAAAACCCAACTTATTGGACGTAATTTCTCCAGATAAATATACCATTTTACCTAATACTGCCGGCTGTTATACAACCACTGATGCAGTGCGAACCTGTAGATTAGCACGAGAATTGCTTGATGGTCATACATTAGTTAAATTGGAAGTTTTGGGTGATGAAAAAACTTTATTTCCAGACATCACAGCAACTATAGAAGCTGCAGAAATCCTAGTTAAAGACGGTTTTCAAGTAATGGTTTATACCAATGATGACCCGATCATAGCTAAACGTTTGGAAGAATTAGGTTGTGTAGCAGTTATGCCACTGGCCGCTCCTATTGGTTCTGGTTTAGGGATTCGTAATCCGTTCAATATTTTGAACATTATAGAAAATGCCCATGTACCAATTTTGGTAGATGCTGGAGTTGGGACTGCTTCAGATGCTGCGGTGGCAATGGAACTTGGTTGTGATGGAGTATTAATGAACACCGCAATTGCTGCTGCTAAACAACCTTTGTTGATGGCTTCTGCGATGAAAAAAGCTATTGAGGCTGGGAGAGAGGCATATTTAGCCGGTCGAATGCCACGCAAAAGTTATGGCAGCGCTTCATCACCGTTACAAGGCTTATTTTTTTAGTTTGGTTTACGTTGAGAATGATTATATGGATAGCCATTGGCTTTTGTTAAATAGTATTCACTTGTTGAATGATTTTTGTGCTGAAATGAAAAGTTTTTCTTATGAAAGATTGACTTTTTTGAAGCTAAAAGAATTACATTTGCAAGTTGATACTAAGTTACAGGAGTTAGCAATGGGTGTTACATCAGATGAAAACTATCATACATTACATAAACAACTGTTATCTGGACAAAGGTTACATCAATTATTAAGTATTCATTTTAGGAAAGTTCATATTGTCTATGAAATAACTAATAGAACTAAGGTAAGCTCACCCCCAGTATTGTTAGAAACAATTGAATTAAATTCTTCGACTAACACCTGTGATTTACGCAATGCAAATTTTTTAGGTGCTAGATTACGCAGAGCTTTAAACGTTGCATTACAGGGACATACTTGTATATTATGGTTACATACTGATGATGATATTGAACATTTACAAAAGTTATGGCAACGTGGTCGAGTAACTAAATTGTTAGAAGAACATCAAATTAATTATAATAATGATTTTGCAGCGAAAATGATTAAATTATGGCAGGATCGTTCTCCTGAGGAAGGGGAAGGTATTGTTATTACAATTGAGTGAGTTGATAAATGTCTATTCGTAGCTTTGTCCAACGTGGAAGGATTACTAGTTCTCAACGTAAGGCAATAAAAAAATTATGGCCATATTATGGGGTTGAGTTAACGAGTGAATTGGATTTAAATACTTTATTTGGTCGTTCAAACAATAAACATTTAGAAATTGGCTTTGGTAATGGAGATGCTCTTATTGCTATGGCAAAATCTCATCCTGAATATGACTACATAGGTGTTGATGTTTACACACCCGGGGTTGGGAAGGTATTGATTAATATTGAAACCTCTCAATTAACTAATGTCAAAATAATGCAAGCTGATGCGGTAGAAATTTTAAATAATAACCTATTGTCATCTTGTTTAGATGCTGTTTATATATTTTTCCCCGATCCTTGGCCAAAAAGATGTCATCATAAACGGCGTTTAATCCAGACTAATTTTATTAATTTATTAGCTAAATGTATAAAGTCAAATGGTAAATTACATTTAGCAACCGATTGGGAACATTATGCTCAACATATGTTGAGTGTTTTAGAAGCTAGTCCTAAGTTTATTAATCACACCAATGGTTTTTCTCAGCGTCCCTTAGAACGTCCAGTAACCAAATTTGAGAAACGTGGTTTGCGTATGGGACATGGAGTTTGGGATTTAATGTATAGACGCTGTTAGTCCAAAATTTGGTAATTGCTTACCTTTCAATAGGTTGATGTCTAAATATTGGAATCCAAACTTTAGTTTGGCAGTACTCAAGATAAATCTTGAACTCCAAGTATCATTACTTGAATTAAGTAATTTATTTAACGCACTATACTTCTAAGTTCCATAGGTTTTACCTATAGCTATTCAATTTCACCCATTCGGGATTAATTATGAATTAATAAACAAATTAAGTATAATAAAACCTTAAAATCAGGAACAATAATTTTGAAAAAGATAACTATATTAGGAGCTACTGGTACTATTGGTATCAATACCTTGGATGTTATAAAGTTATATAAAAACAATTTTGAAGTTACTGCTTTAACAGCCAATAAAAATATAGATAGATTAGAAAAACTGTGTTTAGAATGGTTGCCTAAATATGCAGTTATGGCAGATGCAGATGCTGCGGAACAACTTGAACAACGCTTAAAAAATTATCCAATCATAGTTTTAAGTGGAACTGAAGGACTTAGCAAAGTAGCTAGTTTAGAAGAAGTAAATATGGTTATGGCTGGTATAGTTGGAGGTGCTGGTTTAATACCAACTTTAGCAGCAGCACAAGCTGGTAAACGAGTTTTATTGGCTAACAAAGAAGCCTTAGTTATGTCGGGTCAATTGTTTATGGATGCTATCTACCAAAATAATGCTGAACTATTGCCAATCGATAGTGAACATAACGCAATTTTCCAGTGTTTGCCCGGTTCTGAACAAGCTGGAATTCAAAAAAATGGGGTGAGCAAAATTTTATTAACTGCTTCTGGTGGGCCATTTCGTACTTTTTCTATTGAGCAATTACAAAATGTAACCCCAGAGCAGGCTTGTAACCACCCAAACTGGAATATGGGACAAAAAATCTCAGTAGATTCAGCTACCATGATGAATAAAGGTTTAGAAGTTATCGAAGCTTGTTGGTTATTCAATTCACAACCACAAGATATTGAAGTGGTTTTGCATCCACAGAGCATAATTCATTCTTTGGTTGAATATGTTGATGGTTCACTTTTAGCACAACTGGGTAATCCAGATATGCGTACTCCGATTGCTTATGCTTTGGGTTGGCCTGATAGAATTAAATCTGGAGTTAAACGCTTAAATTTGATTGAGATAGCCAGATTAGATTTTGAAGTTATGGATTTTAAACGTTTTCCTTGTTTACAATTAGCTTATGATGCTATGCAAATTGGTGGGACTAGTACGGTAATTTTGAATGCAGCCAATGAAATTGCGGTACAGGCTTTTTTACAAAAAAAGTTGAAGTTTACTGAAATAGCTAAAGTAATTGAAACTACCTTGTCTCATTTAACCAGTAAAAATGCTGATTCTTTAGATATTATACTTGAAGAAGATGCTAAAGCTCGTGATTTTTCTAGTAATTTTATATTAGAAATAGGATAGTTTGAGAACTAGATAATTAGCTTTTAAGACCTGCCAGGTTTTTAAAACTTGATAGGTCTTTTGGACAGAATGTTTATCTGAAAAACTATATGTTAAAACTGATTGCTATAACTTTTTGTTTTAACTTTATCTTTAAGAAAAATTACGTTGGCTTTAGCTTCATCTGTTGTCCAAGTCATGGTAGTACCAGATAAGTTATCAAAACCCAGTAAAGTTCCAATAGTACCAGTGTCAACGCTTCCACCAGTTACCTTAGTTGGTTCTCCCAATATTTTAATAACTTCTTGCTCCGTCATACCTTTTACAACCTTTGAAAAGTTAGTATAGTTAAGTTGTGGAGTAGCACAACCACTTAATAATACTATAAATATAAATATATTTCTGAAATATGTTGACATAATTGTATCCTAATAGAATGACTTACATAATTGTTGATATTTAGCATAAGATAAAAACGAGTAATTTATTTTTTGATACTCTGTATGTGAAATTTTTTTGCAAAATACTCAGTATACTAATTTTATCATACTTTTTTATAGATGAGAATTGCTGTTTATACTCAAATATAAGGTTTTTTTACCTTGACTCAAAAAAATTTATAAATTAAGTTGGGATTTGACAGTTTTTGAAATGAAGTTTTTTAAAAGACGATTAGGCCATGAAGATGAAAGAATTAGTTTCCAAATTGTTGGTTGATGTTTTGGGTGAGGATAAGGCTGCTTCTCAAGATTCGTTGTATTGGTGGATGCAGGTTTTTGGATTAGTTACTTGTACGACTATCACTATTATGATAGTGATGATTGCTTTTGGTGGGTTGCCGACTAAAGAGATTGGATATATTACTATTCTTACTTTGGCATTGATTGCTAATTTTTGTTTTAAGCCAAGATTAACAGCAGGTAAATCTAAACCAATATCCTCATTAGATAAAATCTCATTAGTTTTTTTAATTATTAGTACAATAATTGTAGGAATTTATTTATCTGATATATTTAATACTTTAGAAGCAATTGATGAATTTATATATAGTCTTTCTATTTTTATCATATTAGTAGCAGTATACCGCGTGGAAGGTAAAAATTCTGGATTGTTATATTTCACTTTGGTGTTACTTATTTTTTATATCTGGTACTATTCTAATAATGATGACGTTAAATATATTTTTGATACTAAGCATGGTGTTTTCAGTAAAAATGGAGTTTATGGGTATGCTTTAGAAACCATAGTAGATTTTGTATATGCAGTTATTATTTTAAGTGCTGCTTTCCAATTAGTTAAAATAGATAAATTATTGAATTTTTTTGCATTAAAAATGACTCATAACCGTAGATCAGGAGCAAGTGCTGGTTTGTATGCAGTTTGGGCTTCAACATTTTATAGTGCGATAAATGGAGAAGCACAAGGAAACGTAGCTAAAACAGGAGAACAGACTATTCCTGTTATGTATCGAGCCGGTTATAGACCTGAATTTGCAGTAAGCATTCAGGCAAGCATAGCTGGCGTGGGTCAAATTGTATTGCCAATAATGGGGACTATCGCATTTGCCATCGTTGTTATTGATCCTGATATTTCATATTTTAATATTATGGAGGCCGCTATAGTACCTGCTTTATTATTTATTGTTACTTTGGGTATTGCAGTTATTTTAGAAGCAAAAAAATCTGATTTACGTCCTTTAGACCTTGAATATAGTGAAAAAATTAAACAAGAAGATAGTAGGGCTATTGGAAATTCAACAACTCAATGGATTCAATTTTTTATACTTATTTTGGGGTTTGCAGTTTTTGCTTTCATGATATTTTATGATTATTCACTTGCTTTATCTGCATTAGTTTCAGCACTTGCAGTTATTATTGTGCCTTATTTAATACCTCATTTAGAAGAAAAGCCTGACTGGAAACAATTATTAAAATTTATAGTCAATAGTGGCAAAGATGGTATTGATATTGTTATTTATTGTGCAGTAATTGGGATATTATTATTTGTTTTTAAACAAACTGGTTTAGAAAAGTTTTTGATTAATAGTTTTTTACATTGGTTGCCATTCTGGTTTGCAAAATTCTATGTTCTAGTAATTTTTGCAATTTTACCTATTATACTAGGCATGATTTTACCAACGCTAGTGGTATTTTTTATCATGGTATTTGTGACTGTCCCGGTATTTAGCAGTGTAGGAATCCCAGAATTACATGCTTATTTATTTGTCTTTTATTATTCAGTATTAGCCGGTATAACCCCACCTAATGGACCTTTAATCAAAGAAGCGGTTAAAGTAGCAAAAAAAGCATTGCCATCATATGTTAATGTTACTGAAAAAGAATCATTCAGGGTAAGCCGCAGTTTAAGTGTTATCCTTTTTATATTACCAATGGCTTGGGTATTACATCCAGAAATTATACTAGGAACAATTTCCCTGCATGATTTCACTAAAATTTTTTACGTTATATTTACCATAATATTAGCAATTTTAGCTTTATCAGTGGCTTACTTTGGGATTTTTCAGATCAGATTACCAACTAAAAAGCGTTTTTGGCTGGTTATTGCTGCAATATTGATTGTTTTTCCTTATGATATTTTTTTAATAATTCCCTATGATTTTACGATATTAGGTTCATTAATTGCCATAATTATTTTAGGGATGAATGATTTTAACACTAAAGAAAACAGCATACTTAGATCTGCTTTTCCTCTGGTTTGGCAAGTGATTCATCCCAAAAATGTTGCCTTTTCCACTGGTTTAACATTTACTATTTTACTATTGGTTTATACTGCATATTTTACCATAAATGGCTTGGCTATTTTTTTAGAACATAAGGCAACTTCTCATTGGCTAACTGATAGGTTTCACTTTATTTTTGATGTGACTGATTGTGATGTTGATACAGATATATTACAAAATTTTTTGAAAGAAAATGGTCACGATAGTACTATGGTTTGTTCTAAACACGCAGACGTGAGTATTTCTAAAGTTCATCCGGGAGAAATTGTATTACAAAATGATATACGTGCAGTTGAATTTAAAGACGAATATTTTGCTTTATTACCTGAACTGAAAGAAAATATACAAAAAAGTTTCCAAAATGGAATGTCCGATGATTGTATTAAAGAGTTTAGTAAAACATTGAAAAGCAAAAACTTTAATCCTAAAAATATAAGATCAGAGAATTGTATTGCTTCGTTTATGGCAGATACCAAAGAGGCTCAACAACGTAAGTTGTATGATTGTGTTAAATCCTCAAGTCATTCTACATATACAGAGCCATTGCCTGTTGTTTATATTGGCTATGATTTGGCAGAAATACTAGGAGGAGTAACACCAGGGGCTTTAATTCATTTACACGAAGGAGTATTCTCCGATACCTTGATAGATGATATTATCTTAACTGATTTAAAACAACATTTTGTTGTGGCTGCTGTATTTGAGTCTCGTTTTCCTGACATTAGTGAGAAAGTAGTTATTTTACCCGAAGGTTCTTTAGCTAAAATTCTGGAACCAAACAATAAACTTGTCGTAAAAGTCAATAATTTAGAAAGCTTAGAGGAGTTAAAGGAATTATGGAATCTGATTAAAGAACGAGAACCTGAAGATTTTACAGTAAATATTTCTGAAAATATGATCTATCCAAAATGGCCTTACACCACTGATTTATCAATCACTGAAAATGATTACATATGGGACATACAAGAGAATTTCTTGGCTGGGATTAAAATAATGTCTTATATTGTCTTATTATTGTGTTTGTTAGTTTTATTAAGTGGAATAAATCAAGTTATGGATAAAAATAAAAAATTGGTTATTTTGATGCGACTGTCAGGAACTAAATTTGAAGTGTTATGGATGTTTTTATTAATGTTATCTATAGTTGGTGCATTAGTGCCTTTTTTATTTGCAATTCCCACTAGTATGCTCACAAATTCTATATTAACCTCTTTCTTTAAAGATATGAATTATGGGATAGATTCTACTGTACTTCTTAATACTTTAGGCATAAGTTTAATAGTAGCAGTGACTACTACTTTAATTCTTAGTTGGTTACATTTATCACGTAGTATTGCTGAAGAGTTGAATAATGCACTTAAAAATAGATAATGTAAAGATGGAACATGGAAAATTTTCTTTAAAGGATATTAATATTGATTTAACAGCAGGAGATACTGTTGCGATTTGTGGCAAGATAGGCAGTGGTAAAACTTCGTTGCTAAGGGTTTTAGGACTGCTTGATAGACCAAAAATGGGACATATTTATATTGATTCAACTGTTAATTGTACTTCTTTACCACAAGCAGAAATTGATTTACTTATCAGTCGTTATTTTGCCTATGTATTTCAAGAGTTTGATTTAATGGAAACATGGACTGCTATTGAGAACATTGCTTTACCTTTGATGGTAAAAGGATATTCAAAAGAACATAGAGAAAAACAAGCCAAATATTACTGTGAACAATTGGGCATTGCTAAATATGCGACACAACAAGTATCTACACTATCAGGTGGAACCAGAAAACTAGTTACGGTTGGACGTGCATTGGCTAAAAAGCCAAAAATTTTGATTGCAGATGAACCAATAGCTAGTCTTGATCCTAATTTTAGAAAAAGAGTGGTAAGGTTTTTGAGTAGAATAGCAGAAGAAGAAAACATGATAATCATTGCAGCAGCTCATTTAGATGAAATAAAAAGTAACTTTAAGAAACAATATAATATCGAAGATGATACATTAAAACTAGTCAGAAATAAAAGAAACATCAGAAAGAGAAGAGGTAAGATATAATGTTTTATAAAATAATGGAATATTCTATATTAATACTATTGTTACTCGCATTATCAGGATGCAAAATCAGCAATATCAGCAATTTAAGGAAGTTAATAGATTTTTCTGAAGGTGATAGTAATAAACCTTGTATTGTTGGCGTATGGCCAGCAGTCAAATCTGGCAATGCAAAGTATAAAATGAATCAAAGAAGAGCCAGTAAATTTGTTAGAGATGTGCGTGCAGCTATAAGATTTGGTAATAAATATAGATATAAAACAGCATTGGGTGGTAAAAACATACCTAAATCATGTAAAAAGTTACTTTGGCATAGTGGTAGCACCGTACCCGGTTCTTATTTAAGTTGTATGGTGACTTGGGGCAAAAAAACTATAAAAAAAGATAAATCATGTTCGGGAAAATTTGTTATTGGTTCTGCAATAACATCTTCTAATGGTAAAGCTAAAATTTTAGTAGTAAATCTCAAAAAACCTAAAAAATATGCAAACAAAAGAAACCGTTTTGCTACCGGCAAGGACCTTAATAGATTAGCGAGAGATATTGGTAAAAAAATAAAAAAAGTGCTAAGATAATTTTTTAAGCTTTTTATATAACACTCATCCAGTTTATTTAATGCACATTGATAAATATGGTAAGTCGGATTAGACTTAATTTAAGTCTTATCAACAGTCTGAATTTGATTTTATTTTTTCTTGAACCCATAGATTCAACAATGAACTTCCACTAATTCCACGCCGTGTAGCTATTTGTTTAATTTTTAAGGAAAGTTGATTATCTAAAAAAAAGTATCTTTGTTGAGATTTTATATTCACTTCAAATTCTGCATCTATTTGTTCTCCAAATTCAGTAGCGTCATGTGTATCCCAAAATATACCAATGTCTTGATAGTTAGTTGCATTAGAAACTGATGTTTTATTTGACATATTTTTCTCTTTCTTTGTCTGACATATCTCGTGCTGAAACAATAATGGCCCGTCTATCCTGTGTATATACAAAAAAAACACTTAAAAAACGTCCAACATTGGTTTGGCCAAAAGCAGAATATACATCTTCTCCAGATTTATGTCCTGCTTCTTTACGTTTAAATATAGGATAATTTTCTAATACTTCAATAATCTCATATTCTTCAACATTATGTTTCCATATAAGTTTCTCTACAATGTCTTCAAGCCATATTATTTCGCTTATCTTCAAATTTTCTCCTTAGCATACCACAACCGAAACATCTCTATCTTAAACCGATAATCACCTTCAACTGTTTCAAGTAATTCCAAACTTTGCAATATATCTAAAGTTTTTTCTAAGTTATCTTGATGTGGTAATTGTTCTTTAGAAACTACCTTTCCTGTTCCCAAAGCAGCTATGTGATGGAGTAAAGAATTACCTTCATCTGTTGCTCTCATTTCAAAAGTAACAAAAATAGATTGACCTGTATTTAACGCATTAGGAATAATATCTTTTACATCTTGCACATCAACTAAAAAACGTGATGCCAAATTCTGCTTATTCTTTAACTCTACTATTTCCCTGCACAATAACTGTATCAAAGCCGGATGACGATTAGTCAATTCCAATATATGCTGAGTTGCTTCAGGGTTATATTTTAATTGGAAATTCTCAATTGGATGTTCTACAAGTTGACAAGCCTCTTCTTTATTCAGATAACCTAAATATTTAGGTGTCATATTATTAGCAAGACTTGGCCAACGCTTAAAATCTTCTATACGTTGTGATGTAACAACCAGTTGAAAATTATTACGATGTTGAATCCAATGTCGCATTGCATCTAATATGTCCTCACTAAAATCTGATTTATGCTTACGAATTGCTGCATCTAATGTGGCAAATTCATCTAACATTAGCAATAATGTTTTAGAATCAGTTAACTCTTGAACTTGATCTAACCATCTGTCAAAATTTTTATGTGGTTTATTTTCATTATTTGAATATGTTGGTAAAGATAGAGCATAGTGATCTTTGGCATATTTTGTCATCTGGTGAGCTATTTCATCAAAAAACGAGCTTGTATCTCCACCTAAAGCGACAGCACCTTGTAAATCAACTAATAAAGCAACTACCGTATCTGGTTCTTTTAATAATCCTCTCAAATTCTTTAATAACGACGTTTTACCAATACGATATACACCATGAAGAAATACTGAAGCTCGTACCTGAAATAATAAATTTTCTAATTCATCAGCCAAATTATTACGACCAACAAAATTTTTCTTTCCTATATCAAGAGGACTAGCAAATATATAAGGTGATTCAATATTAACTTTTGCTTCTTTTATAGCCCATCTTTGCTTAACTTGTTTATTTAAATAGTCTATTGCTTCCTGAGCTTCTTTAGGATTTTTATCTTTAAGTAATAGAATATGGTCAGATAATCCTGATAATTTTAACCATTGATGTTCATCCCAAAAAGCAGCATGAAGGGGTAACAAACTATGTTTAATTAAACTTCTTCTTTCAATTAGATAAATTATAGTGTGCCATATAATTAACAATAGTTCGGACAGTTTTTGAAAACTGAACTTAGTTAAAACTATAACTTATTGAAATTTAAATGTTTTATTATTTTTCTTTGAAATAAAAAATTACTTTAATAACAATATGTTATAAAAACTGTCCGAAGTATTGAATTAAAAAAGGCCACATAATAATACTTCGCCACCAAGAAAATGTTAAACCAAGTAATGCAGACAATATCCCAATAATTAAAAATGGAAACATTGTTTCTACTATATTCAGAAATCCAGCTTCTTTTTGCAAGATTACTTCTTGTTCATAATATAAATAACCACTTATAAATCCCCATAACAAGGCAATAACTAACGCACTAGATACTGCACCAGCAGCAACAATACTATTCTC
Organism: Thiotrichales bacterium HSG1; assembly: GCA_030378125.1. Lineage (GTDB taxonomy): Bacteria > Pseudomonadota > Gammaproteobacteria > Beggiatoales > Beggiatoaceae > DRQV01. Next base: position 15,478 of record JAUCGN010000012.1, read on the forward strand.
TTTCAACAATTTATTAGTTGCTATATAAGGAATTGCAAGACAAGCACCTATAACAGTTCCGTATACAAGCCCCTTAGCTATTCCACCAGTAAATCCAATAGATGTAAAAGCAATTGAGCTGTATACTACTATAAATATAGCAATTATAAGGTAAATTTTATTTTTAGTAGGACACGATATAGAAATTATTGCTATACTTAAAAGTGTCAATACTGTTATAGCAATATGTACTGTTTCTGTTATTCCAACGATTGTCAACGGAATGCTAACTAAAAACACAGTACCGAACAATCCAACAAATATTCCAATAGCTGTTCCTCCAATTAAAAAAGGAATAGAAATTTTTTCAGATGGCAGAGTAATGATTATATTACCTATCATACCAATTATAAAACACCATATGGCAATGCTATATTGACTTAATTCTGGTTGATAGAATAATACCGCACCAATAATAGCAAGAAATAAACTGCCAATTGCACCAATAGCAGCCCCACTAACAATTCCAAATGCTAAACTACAAGATATGCTAAACCCTAAACTACCAGCAATAATAAATCCTGTGCTTGTTGTAATAGCATTACCAATAAATAAATTTAAAAATATCCATATTAATCCAACTGAAAAAATAGGTAAAATTACATATCCTTGTATAAAAGTTCGCCATAAACCGGTTTCTAACCATTTTTCCCAAGTTATTTGAGTTAAACAGAAATCAAAATCTAAATCAGGAGCAACTTGTTTTACATAATTACGCCAAGCAGATGGTTTAAAAAATAACCAGCCGAGTAATTGAAAACTACCTAAAAATAAATTATCCCACTGTTTAGGATTATCTGTATATGGATTTTTCGACACTATTTTATCTTTCTTTTTTCTATATGTTCTCTTGCTTCTTGTTGCCAATTATCATTGTTTTCATTCTGCCTTAATTGGTTAAGACGCATTTGGCAAAGTATTTGTAATAAATATGGTTTTAACTCACTTAATTTTAATATGAAGTCAATATTATCGTCAGAAATTTTTTTCGGCGAACTGGCTATTAATTTTCTAGCTTCTACTCCAGTAAATTCTTTTAATTCATTAATATATCCAAAAATGTTAAAAAATTGTGAAGGAGGAACAATTTCTTTATCTGATAATCTTTTTACTAGTTCTTTTGGATGTTGATGTGAAGCCAAAACAAATCCCAAACATTGTGGCTCCAATTTAGTAGTGGCAATAGCTCGTAACCCATCCCAAAAATCGTTACCAAATTTATCTGAATGACGTTCTAAAACCACTCCGATTTCATCCATTAAAATAATAGTTGGTCTTATCAAATGACCACTTAAAATTCGACCAAATTCAGACAAAGGCCTTTCTTCAGATAATGATAAATTAAGTCCTTCAGATTTTTCCAGTTTCATATTCTGCAAAATATATTCAAGCAATCCTTTTGGAGTATGGTAATCAGTGTCTTGAAAATTTACATAAATAAAACAATATTGTTCTGATTTAGATAACCATTCTATTTGTTGTTCTTTTCTAAAACGTGAATTTTTTGGATTATCAATTATATCTTTTAAATAAAGTAACAAGGAAGTTTTTCCTATTCTCTTTTCACCATAAATAGCTGCATTCTGCATAGGAAAAGCTTTCCATAAATTAAACAAGTTTTGGATTATTTCCTCTCTACCGAAAAAATTACCATATCTAACTGGAGGACCAGCAATAAAAGTAAAACTTTCTTGCTCAAAATCTTTGGATAGTTCTTGGCGTTCTTCTTGGGTTAAACTTATTCCTGATATTATTTCTTTATTTTTAGCTTGCTTTTTCATATCTAGGACTTACGCATTGACAACTTCTAAAAAATAATATTTCAATAAAATTATATAGTTATAAAATATATTCGATTTATCATAATTTCTGTAAAAATTGAAGTATAAAATTACAATGTTAAGTTGCGTAAAGGAATTATGTAATTTTAAAATATAAATTATATGTATATTAAATTTAACTATTTGTATGGTAACTTATTGTATTTAAATAGTTTCATAATATAATGACCTTGTCAATGCGTAAGTCCTAATATCTATGATTGTTTGTTTCCAAGCCGTTTTAAAAGCAAAAAACAAAAAAATAAAAGTAATTCCAGCTAGTAATGGTATAAAAAAATACTCTATAATCATTTAATTAATCTCCAGACTGTTGTTCAACAAATTGTAATCTTGTCTTAACAAAAATAGCATACCCAGCAGTAGCTGCTAAAACCCAATACTCGACCAGACGAACTCGTTCAAAAATATTTGGATCAACAACATTACTACCATGAAGCATAGTAAATAAAGATACGCAAACAGTCAATATAAGAGCTGGACATAAAACAAAAGCAATGCCTATCCATACTTGTGGTAATTCAGATTTTCTAAAAAAGAAATAGTCTATAGTTAGAGATGCCACAACAGTTGTTGAAAAAAATAATAACGCTCCACTCATAATAAAATTATCAAATTCACTTGCAATAGTCATTGTAAAAATCCAACTTTTTCCTAAAATAAGTATTGATTGCAACAAACCGAAAAACAAAGTAAATAAAAACCAAAAAATACTTTTTGACACGTTCATAATATAACTGATGGTAAAAGTTTTTAACCGATATAGGACTTACGCATTGACAACTTCTAAAAAATAATATTTCAATAAAATTATATAGTTATGAAATATATTTGATTTATCATAATTTCTGTAAAAATTAAAGTATAAAATTACAATGCTAAGTTGCATAAAGGAATTATGTAATTTTAAAATATAAATTATATGTGTATTAAATTTAATTATTTATATAGTAAC
>JAUCGN010000118.1 GCA_030378125.1 Thiotrichales bacterium HSG1
ACTACCAGCAATTATCCGAACTGCAGCATCTAAATCATTGGCGTTTAAATCTTCCATTTTGGTCTTGGCAATTTCCTCAGCCTGTTCTCTAGTTACCTTGCCAACTTTATGAGTATGTGGAGTTTTACTCCCACTCTTAATTCCAGCAGCTTTTTTTAATAAAATGGAAGCAGGTGGAGTTTTAACAACGAAGGTAAAACTGCGATCTGAGTAAGCAGTAATAACTACTGGAATAGGCATTCCCTGCTCTAAATTTTGCGTTTTAGCATTAAAAGCCTTACAAAACTCCATAATGTTAAGGCCGTGCTGACCAAGAGCTGGACCAACTGGAGGGCTTGGATTAGCTTGTCCAGCTTTTACTTGTAATTTAATGTATGCTTGTACTTTTTTTGCCATTTAAGTCTTCCTTAAGCACCGGGTACAAACGCCGTTCAGGCTCCCCGTTATAATAAATGAATGATGTGATTATCACAAAAGGTATTACCAACTGTAGACTGGCAATAAGGTTAAAAATTATTACTCTTTTTCAACTTGAGCAAATTCTAATTCAACTGGAGTAGAACGCCCAAAAATCCGTACTGCAACTCGCAGTTTATTTTTTTCGTAGTTAGCTTCTTCCACCACACCATTGAAGTCATTAAACGGTCCATCAATAACTCGCACCACTTCACCAACTTCAAATAATACTTTGGGGCGTGGTTTTTGAGAGCCATCTTCAATATGTTGTAAAATAGCCTCAGCTTCTTTATCAGAGATTGGTGCTGGCGGAACAAACTTGCTTTTCCCTTTGCCACCACCTATGAAACCCATGACTTTAGGCACATTATTTACCAAATGCCAAGCTTCGTCATTCATGTCCATCTGAACAAGTACATAGCCGGGATAAAGTCTACGATCACTTTTACGTTTTACCCCATCTCGCATTTCCACAACTTCTTCAATTGGTATCAGAATATCGCCAAAACAGTGGGATAATGAGCTTAATCTAACCCGTTCTTCGAGAGAAGCCTTCACTCGTCTTTCAAAGTTGGAATAAGTATGCACTACATACCACCGCATTGCCATACGTTCAGCCTCCTTGACCGGTAAATATTCGAACCGACCAAAGTAGTAGACTATCTAATGACCAAATGAACAGGGCAACTAATACCACCATTAGCATTACAATGCCGGTCATTTGCACTGTTTCTTGTCGGGTTGGCCATACAACTCTTCTTACTTCCAGATGAGATTGACGGAAAAAATCAACTGTAGAACGTCCCTTAGTTGTTGTTGAGGCGACAAAAAAAGCCATACCAACTACAGCTAATATGCTAACAACGCGTAATAGTAGGGAATATTCAGAAAAATAATGGAAACCGGCAATACCGGCTGCAACCAAAATAGCTACTAAAATCCATTTAACAAAATCTATAACTTTATTAGGAGCAGTGGTTTTTGTTTTTGTATTCATGTGTGAATTGGTAAATGAAAAGTTAAAAGTGAAAAACTAAAAAGTTAAATCAACCTCAAATGGTAGTTATAATTTTTAACTTATCCACTTTACAATTTATCACTTAAAAATTAAAAAATGGCAGGCCAAGAGGGACTTGAACCCCCAACATTCTGCTTTGGAGGCAGATGCTCTGCCAATTGAGCTATTGGCCTAAATAAAACTATTTTATCTAATCAGGATTAACCTGATATATTTACACTTAAAAAGTACGGTAGGCATCCTTCATGTTCTTATATAGTTTCAATCTATACAACAATGCTGGGAAATTGGAAGTTGTTAAGACCCCCAACCTCCACTAAAATTACTCAATAATTTTAGCAACAACACCAGCACCTACGGTACGACCACCTTCGCGAACTGCGAAACGCAAACCTTCTTCCATAGCAATAGGAGCGATCATCTTAACGGTCATTTTAACATTGTCACCCGGCATAACCATCTCAATTCCTTCTGGAAGTTCACAAGCACCAGTGGTATCAGTAGTACGGAAATAAAATTGAGGACGATAACCATTGAAGAATGGAGTATGTCTGCCACCCTCATCCTTGCTCAATACATAAACTTCAGCTTCAAAGTGAATATGAGGAGTAATAGTACCCGGTTTAGCAAGTACTTGCCCACGTTCTACTTCTTCACGTTTAGTACCACGCAATAGAACTCCAACATTATCACCAGCACGACCCTCATCCAACAACTTACGGAACATCTCAACTCCAGTACAAGTTGTTTTAGCGGTATCCTTCATACCGACAATTTCTATTTCTTCTCCAACTTTGACTATCCCACGCTCAACCCTACCAGTAACTACAGTACCACGTCCAGAGATAGAAAATACATCTTCAATTGGCATTAAGAAAGGCTGATCTATATCACGTTCTGGTTGTGGGATATAAGCATCCATTTCTTCAACTAGTTTATGGATTGAAGGTATTCCAATATCAGAGGTATCACCTTCTAAAGCTTTTAATGCTGAACCAACTACAATTGGTGTATCATCACCAGGGAACTCATAACTATCAAGTAATTCCCTGACTTCCATCTCCACCAATTCTAACAGTTCTTCATCATCAACTTGGTCAGCCTTATTCATGTACACAATAACATAAGGTACACCAACTTGACGAGCTAACAAAATATGTTCACGAGTTTGTGGCATAGGACCATCGGCTGCGGATACAACCAAAATGGCACCATCCATCTGGGCAGCACCTGTGATCATATTCTTAATATAGTCAGCATGTCCTGGACAATCAACATGAGCATAATGACGAATATCAGACTCGTATTCAACATGTGCTGTCGCAATTGTAATACCCCTTTCTCTCTCTTCTGGAGCATTATCAATTTGATCATATCCTTTAACTTCGCCCCCAAACTTCTCTGCCATGCACTTAGTTATGGCTGCCGTTAGAGTTGTTTTCCCATGATCAACATGACCTATTGTACCGACATTTACATGTGGCTTGCTGCGATCAAATTTTTCTTTGGCCATAAAATAAACCTTTTGAATATTAAGTAAATTATTTTGGAGCCCATAACTGGATTTGAACCGGTGACCTCACCCTTACCAAGGGTGTGCTCTACCTCTGAGCTATATGGGCGTGTATCTTTAAAATATATTATATACTATTTTTTATTGGAGCGGGCGAAGGGACTCGAACCCTCGACATTCTGCTTGGAAGGCAGAAACTCTACCAGCTGAGTTACACCCGCTTAATTTTGGGAGGGGAAGGGATTCAAATTCTCCATAAGCCCCATTCCTTGATTAAATATTAACTTGGTTTGGGCTTTTGATTTTTTCTAGATAACATAACTGGAGGGAGGTGGATTCGAACCACCGTAGGCGTAGCCAACAGATTTACAGTCTGCCTCCTTTAACCACTCGGACACCCCTCCAAACTTAAAACGCACCATTCTAACCACTTTTTTTTTGAATGTCAACCATAAAATCAACTTTTTTTATATATTAGATTTTGCTTCCTAAATGGAGTGCAAATTTTAATTTATAAAACAAAACTTTACAGCCGTAACCTTAAATTAAGAAACTAAATCAATGATCCGATAACCAAGAAGTATCGTTACACTCGGTGGCTGGCCAAACGATAGATTCAATGTCATCATACTCTAGCCCTTTATAAATTCGCTTATGAACTATTAAACATTCCTCTGGGTCAAAAGCTAAGATGCGAGTTTCCCGTCCATCTCTACCTTTTTTGTCTACACCTATTAGTAAGAAACCATTAGGTTGGGTATCTAATCCTTCAATGCGACCATCATCAACAAAATCACAGGCAATTTCAAAAGTTTGAGTAGCTAAATCATAAACCCATAAATGTTCATCTCCAGAAGCATAAAGCTTGTCACCTTTAAAACTCCAAGCTAATCCACCCATATCATGAAGCTCATAGTTTAACTGTTTAATTGGAATACCTTTGCCAGTTTTAATGTCTATTTTGATAAGCCCAGTCCATTTATTGGTTACAACTTCATTATCCTTTTCCCAATTATCACCATTACCACTCCATCTATCAGTTCCACCTTCATTACGACCCCAAGCCCATAATGTTCTATCCACTGGATTGAATGCTAAACCAGCCGTTTTTTCAAATCCAGTAGGACCAATAACTTTCATTTCACCAGTTTCTCGGTGGATAGTGTATAAATAACCGTCCATTTCTTTACCATCAACTTCTGCATGATTACCAGCACTAGCAAACAGTAGATCGGGATCGTCAGGATGTAAGGCTAAACCCTCCATCTCACGTCCGGGATGCATGGGACCTAATGGTTTCATACTACTTTTTAAACTAGAACTTAAATCAATAGTAACTACTTGAGAATCATTGAGTTTATCATCGTGCAATGCATATAGGATGCAAGATTCTGGAGCAGAATCAACAAAGAAATGTAATGGTTCTGGACCGTTGTAAACAATTGATTCATCTGAAAGACGATAACCAGCATAAAATGTGTATTCCCCAGAAATATCAGTCAAAAACAACTGATGACCATTAGACATAAAGGATACCTTTTCTGCAATATCGTTTAAATCACCAGTATAAATTGGCAAATTAAAACTTGATGGCAATCGTTGATAATGTCGCATTGGTTTTAAACTGAAAATATCATTATCCCAAACCCTCCATTTAGGCGGTTCAAGCATTTTGATAGAATTACGCTCTGGATTGTCCCCATCTTTATGCTCAACTACCACTAACATATCAGCTTTTTTACCTACATCTTCAGGCAATACATTTATATTAGTGGATAATTGTAATTTTTTAGCTTCTTCAAAAGTCAACATGACGTGATTTTGATTAGTAAGCTTATCAGCTTTTATTTTGGCAGTGAAACTAGCATCAAATAAGTCATGAACAGCCAAATATTCATCAATTAAGAAAGCTGTTGGTTGCTTATCAACTTCCCCTATAGATTTCTTAATTTGAGTAACATTAGGTCCCAGTTTAACACCATCTGGCAAGTAAACATCTTTACTAATGATAACATTTTCCAAATAGCTACCAGCAATAATATTAAGATTAGTTAATGTAGCAGGCTTTTTGGCATCACCAATAATTCTACCTTTCAAATTACCACCAGTTACCTCAGTTCCAGCAGCTAATTTAACGTTGCTAATGGTTCCACCCATAGTTATATTGATTTTGCCAGCCAAAGTGCCACCAGCCAAATTTTTACCTCGAAAAGTTAGATCAGTTAGCACTTCTTCATTAACAATAGCTTTTTCAAATAAAACTGATTTATTTCCAAAGTAAAATTGAACACCCGGCCCATATTCAACTTTTCCAACCGAAATTACATTATTACCAATAATAACGTTATTTAAATAAGTACCATCAGCAATAGTTAGGTTTTCTAATATCGCTGGTACAGTAACATTACCAATGATTTTACCATCTAAATAACCACCAGTTATGCGAGTGTTAGGGGCTAATGAAACATCCATAATAACTCCCCCTACTTCAC
>JAUCGN010000119.1 GCA_030378125.1 Thiotrichales bacterium HSG1
GATAATGGCATCAATAGCTACCGCAGTTTTACCAGTCTGACGGTCACCAATAATCAACTCACGTTGACCACGTCCTAATGGGAGAGTATTTCCGTGATAAAGGTGAGGATGCATTAATCGTTTATGATGATTTAACTAAACAGGCTTGGGCTTATCGACAGGTATCACTATTGTTACGGCGTCCACCGGTCGGGAAGCTTATCCGGGTGATGTGTTTTATTTACATTCACGCCTGTTGGAGCGTGCTTCCCGCATAAATGCTGAATATGTTGAAAAGTTGACTGATGGTAAGGTTAAGGGTAAAACCGGTTCTTTGACTGCGTTGCCAATTATTGAGACTCAAGCTGGTGACGTATCTGCTTTTGTGCCAACTAATGTAATTTCTATCACTGATGGACAAATTTTCCTAGAGACTGATTTATTTAACTCAAATATTCGACCAGCGATTAATGCTGGATTATCGGTATCACGAGTTGGTGGAGCAGCTCAAACTAATATCATCAAAAAACTTGGTGGTGGTGTTCGGTTGGACTTAGCTCAGTATCGTGAGTTAGCAGCATTTGCTCAGTTTGCCTCTGATTTAGATGAGGGGACTCGTAAACAGATTGAACGTGGGCAACGGGTAACTGAGCTGATGAAGCAGAAGCAATATTCTCCTTTGAGTGTGGGAGAAATGGCTATCTCTTTGTATGCGGCAAATGAAGGTTATTTGGATGATGTCGATGTGAAGAAAGTGGTTGATTTTGAAAGTGCTTTGCATAGTTATATGCGGGCTAATCATGCTGATTTACTAAAATCTGTTTCAAAAACAGGTGATTACAACGATACTATATCTAATAGTTTCAAAACTGCTTTGGATGATTTTAAGAAGAATCATACTTGGTAGTGGTTTTGGGTGGGCTATGTTCCACCCTATTTTATTAATTTTTAAAAGAGGTTTATTTTGGTTAAATATTTTACTATACAAAATTTTAGTTCTATAAAAGAGGAAAATATTTTAGAGTTCGATACTCACAAAAGAAAAAATTTTCCAGCTAGTTCTATTATCGGTATAGCAGGTGCCAATGCTTCAGGAAAAACCTCAGTATTGCAAGCTTTAACTTTTATCTTTTGGTTTATGCAACATTCATTTTTGCGTATTGATGGTGGAGAAAAAATACCTTATCAACCATACTATGGTATGGAAGAGCAACCAACAGTATTTCATTTAATTTTTTCAAAAAAAACAATTATTGATAAAAAGGAAAAATTGGTAGATTATGAATATACCCTACATCTACTTAATCAAGAAGTAATAAGAGAAGAATTGTATCACTATCCATATAAAAGAAAAAGAAAAGTATATATTAGAGAAAAATTAAAAGTAAAATTTGGAAAATATCCTAAAGAATCTGAAGAATTTGACACTAAAGACTTAAGAATAGATTGTTCATTAATTTCCTTAGCTTCTCGTTTTGCTTCTCAAATAGTAGCTATAGAATGTATGAAGTATTTTTTGCAATCAAACCTTCGTTCTCAAGGTTCTGAAGAAAACACATTTAATCCAAAGACTTTGCAAACTTTAATGGAAGACAAACAAATAGCAATTCATGTACAAGATTTTATTAAAATTGCCGATTTTGGTATTCATGATATTAAGTTTGGCAAAATAGACCTTAATATGCGGAATGTTAAGGTAAATATTCCAGGAATAAAACTAGTAGATACTAGTAATAATAAGGATATAAAAAATTTAAAATTACCGGTTGATACAGCTTTATTTATACATAAAATCAACGATGATAATGTTATTTTTCCATCAGATTTAGAAAGTTCCGGAACAATACAATTTCTAATTATTTTATCTAGATTATTAAAAACTATAAATGATGGAGGTTTATTGATTATTGATGAAATAGAAATTAAATTGCATCAAAACTTAGTAGCTTATTTAATTGGCCTTTTTCAAAATGAAAACTTTAATAGTAAATATGCTCAATTTATTTTTTCTTTCCACAATTCATTTATTATGAACTTATTAGAACCAGAACAGCTATGGTCCACAGAAAAAAATGAACTGGGAGAAACAGAAATTTTCTCTGCTGATGATTTTAATGATATATCTAATTTACAAAAGGATAATTTAGAACAATTATATAAAATTGGGCGTTTTGGTGCTGTACCAAGAGGGCTATAATATGGCAAGAAAAAAACGTCCAAGCAGAACAAGTAAAAAAGTTTATTGTTTTATTGTGGAAGGTTGTACTGAAGAAAATTATTTAAATCATCTAAAAAAACTATATAAAAAAAGTGTAACAATAAAGAATTGTAAAGGAGGTAATGCAAAAGGTGTAATGGAAAAAGCTAAAAAAATAATAGAAAATGATCTATTTTCTGGCTATCTGATATGGTTTGATAAAGATAGGTATTTTTATGAAACAGATTATAATCTGAAAAAAAACTTAGAATCAAAGACAAATGTAGAAAAAATATTTATGAGTGAGCCATGTATAGAAAAATGGTTATTAGCACATTTTGAAGAAACTAATTTTAATCAACCAGAATGTAATTTTTTTGAAAATAGATTAAGAGATAAAAAATATATACCAAATTACAAAAAAAATGAATGTATGTTATTGGAAAAATTCATAAATAAAAATAATATTGATACTGCAATAATTAATTATCCTGAAATTGGAAATATTTTGAAGAAATATTTTAAGATTATGTCAGGTAGTCGGTAGGGTCGGTACAATACAATAAAATGAAACTGAGTGAACATAAATTAAATCAATAACTTATCTTAATGGTCGGTTACGACTTGCTTTACCAACCCTCCATTCTGAACATTTGTTTTGGAAACCGGAGATTATAATGATACCATATCAAACAGCTTTAAAACTGCTATGGATGATTTTAAGAAGAATCATACTTGGTAGTGAGTTGTCATTGCTATATTTAAGTTAAGAATTGGAATCCACCGTCATAATTGTAAATAACTGATGTTGCGTAGGCTAACTATTAATCAATAATTTATCTAGTCAAAATTTTATTAAATTATTATTTCTAGAATAGTTGTGCGTAACATCAGTAAATAATTGTTATTGACTTAATGGCAATAATTCTTTAGATAGCAGTTTTTTGTTTGGATTTGCGGCAAAAGTATTATTGAATGGAAGTCACTATCATTTAAGACTATCCAGTTAAAATATGATAATTTTAGGAAAGTATTGTACATGTATAAATTGGTATTAATAAGACACGGTGAAAGTGTTTGGAACAAAGAGAATCGTTTTACTGGTTGGACTGATGTAGAACTTTCGGAAAAAGGTGAATTGGAAGCTTCTGAAGCTGGTAAATTCCTCAAAAAAGAAGGTTATACTTTTGACATTGCTTTCACTTCAGTGTTAAAAAGAGCAATTAAAACTTTATGGATTGTAATGGATGAAATGAATTTAATGTGGATTCCAGTACAACGTGATTGGCGGTTAAATGAACGTCATTATGGAGCATTGCAAGGTTTGAATAAAACTGAAACTGCACAAAAACATAGTGAATCTCAAGTTAAAATTTGGCGAAGAAGTTGTGATGTACCGCCACCGCCTTTAGATAAAAATGACGAGAGATTTCCTGGTCATGATCCGCGTTATAAAAATCTTAGTGAGAATGAATTACCAGTAACAGAATGCTTGGAATATACCATTGAACGAGTTTTGCTTGTATGGCACAAAATTATAACGCCACAAATTAAACAAGGTAAAAAAGTCATCATTGTAGCACATGGTAATAGTTTGAGAGCTTTAGTAAAACACCTTGATAATATTTCCGATGATGAAATTGTAGAAATGAATATCCCAACCGGAATGCCTTTGGTATATGAATTGGATGACAATTTAGTTCCAATCAAACATTATTATTTGGGTGATGAACAAGCAGTTAAAGCAGCTATGAATGCAGTTGCTAAACAAGGTAAGGCTTAATCTTCCTATTATTATTCCTTCCTTCCCAAATCAAGAAAAGTACCAAAATATGTAGTAATAAACCTTCTATATTTTTGAAACACTGGAAGGTTTTTTGAATCCATTATTATTTTAAGAATTAGTAAAACTTAATAATTAAGTATTAACTTTGATTTCTTGACATTTAAAAAATGCAAAGTATAATGAAAACTAGAAGTAAATTTTTGAAATTGTGATAGATTAACTATTAAAAACAGTATAGTTCATCTGAGAAGATGACCTAGAAAATGGGCTGAGGTCCAACAGATTGGAAACAGTTGTAAATGAAAACTTTTGTTGCTAAACCTGAAACTGTAAAGCATGATTGGTTTGTTATTGATGCTAATAATCTAGTTTTGGGTCGGCTTGCTAGTGAGGTTGCTAAGCGTTTGCGCGGTAAACATAAACCAGAATATACACCACATGTAGATACTGGTGATTATATTGTTATAATTAATGCTGAGAAAATAAAAGTTACTGGACGCAAAAGAACTGATAAGATGTATTATCATCATAGTGGTTATCCAGGCGGCATTAAATCAATTAATTTTGAGAAGTTGCAGGAAAAAAAACCAGAAAGAATTATTCAATTAGCAGTTAAACGTATGTTGCCTAGAGGACCATTGGGTCGTGATATGTTTCGTAAACTAAAGGTTTTTGCTGGTTCAGAACATCAACATACAGCTCAACAACCAACTCCATTGACTTTAAAAATTTAAACTTTATGACAGAACAATATTATGGTACTGGGCGACGTAAAAGTTCCACAGCCCGAGTATTTCTCCGTGCTGGAGAAGGTAAAATTATGGTTAACTCTCGTCCACTTGATGAGTATTTTGGACGTGAAACTGCTCGAATGGTAGTACGTCAACCTTTGAAATTGGTGGATAGGGAAGATACTTTTGATATTTATGTGACGGTGCGTGGTGGTGGTAGTACTGGTCAAGCTGGAGCGATTCGACATGGGTTGACTAGAGCTCTAATGGTGTATGATGAAAGCTTTCGTGGTGTTTTACGCAGGTCTCCCTTAGCACGATTTATTTCCTGTTCAATTTCAGAAACAGCAGCATCAAGCTGACGTTGCCCTTCTTGTCGACCTTGCTCTTTAGATTCTTCAATGATTTCAGCAGCACGCTTATTAGCAGCATTAACAATATCTGCCGCATCTTGTTTAGCTTCTCGTAAACGTTGGGCAGCTCGTTGTTGAGCTATTTCTAAGTCTTGTTTACCACGTTCAGAGGCTGCCAAACCATCAGCAATACGTTTAGTACGGTCTTCCATCATGGTGGTCATTGGACCCCATAAATATTTCCACACGAAGAGAATCAGTACCGCAAAGGTGATCATCTGTCCAAATAGAGTAACAGTGATGCTCACAATTAACCTCCTAACCGCCTAGTGCTTGAATAGCTGATTGAGCCGCACCAACGAATGGGTTAGCGAAAATGAACCACATTGAGATACCTAATACAATAAAAGGAAATGCTTCCATCAAACCA
>JAUCGN010000120.1 GCA_030378125.1 Thiotrichales bacterium HSG1
CATTGAATAAAAAATTTTTACCATTATGAGTAATGATTTTAAAATCGAACAAGTCGGGAAAATATTCGTTTGTCACTCCTTCTTTCTCATAAGGCACTGTGAAAATAAAAATACCACCCGGCCGTAAAAGCCGTTGAGCATTGTTAAACGCAATCGAAATTGGAGGTGGGATATGTTCAAATACATCACTTGAAATAATAAAATCGTATTTATTTTCTACGTCAATATTTACAATATCCAGTTTGGGTTTTTGGTGATAAAAAGTGTTGGTGTAACCGATCTTATCAGGCAAACGATCAGCATATCCTTCCCAATCGCTCATACCAACCCCTTTAATATTTTTATCTATAGGGAAATCGGGTAAAATTAGACCTTTCCCAAACAATTCCACCGCTAGTGCATATATAACTGAACGCATTCTCAAACTTGAGCCACATTGTTGACATGATTGAGCTTCTCTATTTTTAACGGTTTTTAATGCAACATCTTTATTAATATGTCCGCATATATTACATTGAAAAGTCAACACTTCTTCCGTTTGAGTTTGAGAAGGTGTGGTAAAAATTGTTCTAAGTTTTTGAGTTAAATTAGTTAGCATAATATTTAAATTTTATATTGTTATAGGACTTAACGCATTGATAAAAATATATGGATGATTTATTTATCTAATTTTATTCTATATTTTTTTAGATAATTCAGGGCTTCTTGCAAAATTCATAAAAAGAGAGAATTTAATTATAAAAACAAGATAAATAATGAGATAATATAACAAGATATTTAAATAAGCAAGAAAAAAATAATGGCAAAACTGAAAGAAAGATTATCAACTTATACGCTTCCCTCCACCATATTCTCCAACACACGATATTCAAGTAGCTATATTTTTGGCAGAAATAAGTGTGGAACGAGTTATAAATTTATATAATTTCAATGAACTGAATCATTTTGTGGTATGAGCTTCTTAACAAAATTCCGGTTGAAAGCATACCAAATTATTGGGACTGCTAGTCCGCAACCAAAATATGCAAGTAATAATTGTATATGACTTAATGAGTTAAGCAGTGATTTGGAATAAATCGGAGCCGGATATAAATAACCATAGCTGTAGATAAATTCTGCTCCACCACTTGCGGTTATTGTTGCGACAGAATGAAATACCAGCAGCCATAAAACTATTGTGGTTAGTAGGAAAATTATTGAATTACCAACAATTTGGTTAAAAATTCGCCGTTGTGGAGTCGCTAAAAACCAAGCCCATAAAACTGGAAAACCAACGGTATAAATAATCAGTGGACTGACATATATTGTCCATCGGCTACGCTGGCTTTGGTCTTTTGGTTGCTTTTTGGTTAATAAGTTGGTGCGAACAAACCATCTATCACCTTTTGATTCGTGCAATTCGACTTGCTCTTGATGGAACCATAAACTTGCCATTTCCCCAACTACGATACGCAATCCGGGTAGAATAACTGAGTTGACGGAGAACCACCAGAGTACAAAGGCTGGAATTAACCATAGTAAAAAATGGAAGGTAAATTTAATTAAAGGATTAAGCTGCTTCATTGGAATTTTTAAGACCTGCTAGGTTTTGGAAACCTGGCAGGTCTAGCCTGATGGGTGATAATATAATATAACCAACTGCCAAATATAACTATCATGCTTATATTTATCAAAACTATCCAAACTTGTTTGTGAGCAAAATCAAAATATTCTGGCATCCAGTCGCCGATGTAAAATAAAGTTATTAAGCGGAAAATGTTAATGGCTTGGAGAACTAAAATTCCAATTAGGATTCCCCAGAGTTTTTGTTTCCAACTGCTGTCAAATGCGACGATGGCGGCAAGTAATAACCATGAAGCAGAGAGTCCTGAACAGTCGTCAGCTACTTCAAGTGCAAAGCCGTGAGTTCCATGTCTCATAACTCGGTCGATGAGAATCATATTGTCGTCAAAGAGGTGGATGAAGAACCCGGATATTTTGGCTAATAGTAAGCAGAAGAGGTTGATTGCTGGGAGGAGAGCATTCCATTCAAGTGTGGCAAGACCGATAAGGGCAAGTATACAAAATATGGTGAGGAATTTAGTCATGGTTTTTTACAGGGGAATTTCAGTATATTTCATTCAATGCTAACATATAATACAGCGATAATATTTTTTAGTTTATCAGGTACAATTATAATATACCTAACTGTGAAAGCAAATTCAACTTGATGCAGTATTTGGAATAAAGACTGTATATGAACCAGAAGTTTATCATATTTATCAATTTCACCAATTCAAGGCTATAATATGGGCTTACCTCAAAGAAAATTATTTACTATAGATGAATATTTGTTACTCGAAGAAAATTCGGTAACTAAAAATGAATTAATTCATGGTGAGATTAATTCAATGGCTGGTGCTAAAAAAAATCATGTGAAAATAACTGGGAATATTTCATATAATTTAATCCATCATTTGTTGAACTCAGATTGTGATGTTTATGCGACTGATATGAAATTAAAAGCTGGACTTGATTGTTATTATCCTGATGTTTTCATAACTTGTGAGCCGGAAGATAATGAGTTAGTTTTAGAAAAAGCCATCCTTATTGTTGAAGTTTTATCAGATTCGACAGAAAGTTTTGATAAAAGTGTTAAGTTAGAAAGTTATTTTCAGATACCGACATTGAAGGAGTATTTGTTAGTTAGCCAAAATAAAGTTGAGGTTTGGATATACAGACGTTTGGAGACCAAGTGGGAATTAGAAATTTTCAATAATTATGAAGATGAAATTCATTTGGTTTCTATCAATTTAACAATTAAAATCAAGACTTTTTATGCGAAGGTATTTGACCATGATTAAAATATAGTTTTTCAGATAAATAATTTCAATAAAAACCTACGAGGTTTCCAAAACCTCGCAGGTTTCGCACAAATGTATTTTTTAATTGGCTATAGTCGGTAGGGTTGGTGAAGCACAGTGTTAGCGACCATTTTTCAATTTCAATTCCTTTAAATCATTGATTAAATTTATAGTTGGTCGGTTTCATTTCATTGCACCGACCCTACCTGGCTTTTGGTTGTTGTTTGGTTAATAAATTAGTGCGTACAAACCATCTATCTCCTTTGGCATCGTATAATTCTACTTGTTCTTGATGAAACCATAAGCTTGCCATTTCACCAACTACAATGCGTAATCCGGGTAATATTACTGAGTTTACGGTAAACCACCATAGTATGAATGCTGGAATAAGCCAGAGGAAGAAATGGAGGATGAATTTTGCTAGTGGATTAAGTGGTTTCATAGATTAGGCTAGTCGATTAGGTGTTGTGTATGACGTTCTGTTTATATACCCTACATGGCTAATTTAAGTCTCTGTTTGAGTTATTGTAGGGTGGATAAGCGGAGCGTCATCCACCATCTCATGTATATTGTTTTGTGAAGAGGTGTATAGCTACGTGGCTTCGAACCTACGGCCGTGAATTTTGATTAAGTAATATCGATTTTCTCCTAAAAAACAGCGTCCCAAAACCCAAAACGAGTAGAATAATAGCGTTTACTCTTGGGGAGGCGGTGGGAGCGGGGGTGGCCGCAATAGGAGTGTGTGCGGACGTGATGAAACCAGTTCCAGCGGTGAATTGACATTTGAAGTGTTCAGGGGGCGATTCAGTTGTATTGGTGAAGTAAAGGGTATCTCCGTTACTAAGGGCGCCGGGGAAATCTGTCATGGGGCCGGTGCCTGTTTTGGAACAGACGTTGTCCGTGGCGCCCGTGCATATGTTGAGACCGGGCGCATTGTCAGTATACCCTTCACCATCTACGGTGTCCCATGCCCCCGCCTCGGATATAGATTGAACGCATCTACAATACACCCAATCATTAGTCCCGAAATAGTTGCAAGGGGTCCCATAGGCAGTCGAATGCAGTCCGATGCCTAGCCCCAAAATAAGCCAACGCTTCCAATACAATTCAATGCGTTTTTTACTCGCACCTTGCTCATAGAGCCGAACCGTGTTCTTTTGCAAACGTGACAACGATGATGCCGAAGGTAGAATCCCAATGGGAAGAATTCGCTTGCCCAGAAAATCAAAACCTTTACTTGCTTTCCCAATATAAGTTTTATCTGGAGCAACTTCAACTCTCAACGCATGTAAAACAGTATATACCTTTTTAACCGTTTTTCGCAAATCCCAACTATTTTTACAGAAAATGACCCAATCATCCATATAGCGTCGATAAAAATGCTTATCATCCGTACTGAACAACGCATCCAACGGACTTAAATACAAAGCTCCCAACTGTGGCGAAATAGAAGCACCCAAAGGCAAACCCTTGGTTATATCCCGATAATTTCCACCTCGCTCCACAGTCCGTTGCATAAACATCCACACTAACCGCTGTAACTCAATTTCATTCGGCAACAAAGCAGCAAACTGATCCAACAAAATCCGATGGTCAACATTTGCATAATAACCCTTCACATCAGACTTCATCACCTGAGCTTTTGGCTGTGATAAAAGTTGAGCATGAGTTTCTTTAACCGCTTGCTGAGTACCGCCACGTCCGGCCAGATGCACACATTCAGGAGCTAGATTATCATTAAAAACCGGTGTCAATACCTGACTGATAGCCCGAATCAACAAACGATCTTCTGCACAACGAATCTCAAAAAATTCCCCATCAGCATTTTCAACCTCACTCACAACCTGAAATTCAAACTGCCCACTGAGTATCCGTTTTGTTAAAGAAGCCAAATGCTCCTCCCAACCACGACTATAATCCCAAACATCGCTATTGTCCTGTTTAGAACTGCTCTCTCGCAACCAAACTAAAGCTGCTTCAAGATTATCATCAGCAACTACTTGTGATAACAGAAGATTTGGTTCAAATTTTAATGCTGCAAGATGTGAACTAGTACTAATCTGCGTTTTTGTTGAAGGTAAAAGCCAATTAAACATAATTTTATTCCTTGTTGGTATCTTAAATCACCACTTAAGCATTAATTATGCCAAAATATCAATCAATATAGATTTATTGTTTTTTTTGCATTTTCAGTTGGTTATAACTTGTTGGGATTTTGGCTGGTTTCACTGCATTTCACTGAAAAATTGCATAGTTCACGGAATATGGACGTTCCGTGGACATCATGAAATTTCTGCGAAACCCATTAGCAGTTGACAGTTATTTCGGGAATAGAACGAAGTGGATTTCCCTGAACGATTGCTAGATATTGGTTTCGGGAAATCTGTTTCACTCCATTCCCGAAACAACTATCAAAACTATCACTCTTTCTGATGCTCACAATTGCTTTCAACATTGCCCTTAATTTTGGAATATAGGAGGGAAATATTATGCTTTTTACCTTGTTAACAGTTTCTCCAATGCTTTCCAAACTTTGTTTACCGATAAATCATTATAGCAAATTAAATTAACAGAACATTTT
>JAUCGN010000121.1 GCA_030378125.1 Thiotrichales bacterium HSG1
TCGTAATGAATAAAGATAATAAACAATGGGTTTGGCTTGCCATTGACGTTGAAACTGGAGAAATTGTTGGTTCTTATACAGGTAGTCGAGATGCTCAAGGAGCCAAAGGTTTATGGGATTCATTACCACCTGTTTATCGACAATGTGCGGTTTCTTATACAGATTTTTGGAAAGCATATGATGTTATTTTTCCTAGCAAACGTCACAAGTCTGTTGGAAAAGAAACCTAACAAATCGTATTGAACGCTTTAACTGTACCATAAGACAAAGAATTTCACGTCTGGTTCGGAAAACTTTTTCCAAAAAGCTTTCAAATCATGTTGGAGCTATTTGGTACTTCATTCATCACTATAATGCTAATGTTGTTTAATTTTATACCAACACTACTTTGTTCAGGACTACCCTAACTTTATCTTGTAGGCCGATTTATTGGTGTGAGAAGAGCGGTGTTATTTGGTAAATATTATGTTAAACAATATGCTAAAATAACAGTGTGTTTAAAATAGTAGGACTTACGCATCAATAAGACAATAAGTTTATAAAATTGCATTAAATACAAAATTGGCTTTGATAATCTTTGTAATTATGGGACTATTGATATTGTAATACTATAAAAATAGGAATGCTGTTATGTGGTTTAAACGTTATAATTTTGGTTATTCACTATTGGAACTGCTCGTTGTACTACTTATATTTAGTTTATTAGCGGGTTTAACAATTCCTCGTCTAGCCACTATGTATGACAGTGTACAAGTTGCCTTTGAACGAGATGAGGTACTCAATAGTTTAGGTGAATTGGGTTATTTAGCATACCGTCAAAGCCATGATTTTGTCTTGACCAACTATCCACCATTATCTGTTCCTAAAGATGAATCAAAAGAAGATATAAACAACGATTATATACAATTACTTGAATTACCTGAAGGTTGGAAGGTTTTGGTTAAAACCCCGATTTTATTTCGTGCTAATGGAATTTGTAACGGTGGAACTTTACAACTTCAATACCAACAACAAATATTTCAAGTCCAATTAAATCCACCATTTTGTAAACCTGAATTAGTAAACACCACTATTTAAGTTACACAGCAACTGCCAATAATTTAGCCACTTTAGTTGCCACTGTGTCCCAACTACTACCTGCAACTGCCTTTCTTCTATTTTCAATCAAACTAAAACCATCTTCTTTCAATGCCTTATCAATACAAATTAAAAATTCAACATGTGAATTAGCATTATAAATCAATCTTTCATAAGCTTGGAAAGCTGGTAAGGTCATAACTACAGTGGGATAACCCAAAGCCAAATACTCTTTCAATTTGGTCGGATTACACATAATATTAAATTCATTTTGGATAAAAGGAATGATTCCAACATCAAAATGAGCAGCATGAGCAGCTAATTCTTCTGGAGCAACTTGAGATATATGTTTAGTATTTTTCTCCGTTAATACTTTGGACAAATCCATCTGCTTAGGACCAATTAGTACCAAAGTACCCGGATTTATGTGGCGGGCAATTTTAATCATTAATTCCACATCCATCCGATATTCATCCATGCCACCGTAAAAACCAACAATCGGTCTTGATAAACCTAACATAGATTTAGGCATTGAAATTCTAGGCCCAGCCATTGGTCTAGCTGCCACAAATTGGTCAAAATCAACTCCATGTCCAATAAGTACAGATTTCTTTACCAAACTTTGCTCACGTTCCATCAAACCTTCATGTACATAAGCTGCTGCATCAGAAACCTTCAATAAACGTCTTTCCAAAGCTCCAACCTGTTCCTTATCAGCTTCTGGCAAAGTACTAAAATCATCACACCTGTCTGATACCACCTTAACCCACTTACCAAGTTCAACTGCTGGAGTCATAGTTGGCATAGAAACCAATGCTGATGGATGCTTAATCTTTAAGCGCCAACACACAATTTTTACTTGCAATGCTAATAGCCAACCGTTGACTTGTAACATAGCTGGAGTGTAACGTGGAATAAAAATAGGACTGTAAATATACATTCCAGAAACCGGATCACGTTGTAGTCCTTTAGTTAAACTCTTGATTTTACGCCAATATCTTGACCACGCAATTTCCGTTTTACCCGGAACTGGCATTCTCATTCCAATACTATTAATCCATACTGTTGGTACATGTTTAGCAATACGGGTTGCCATTCGCACTGAGGCGTGACCACGATTATGATACCACCAGTCAACGTTGCCAAAATGAATAACTCCATCACAATGTTCTAATTTTTGCATATTTTGAAATCCAGTTTATCTACGTACTAACAATGTACTTGAATCATGGCTGGCAAGATAACCACGTATTCCTCGAAAGATAGCTTCTGCTAAACTCTGGCGGTAACGGGGATTATTTAATTTTTGTTCTTCTTTACTGTTAGAAATAAAACCAGTTTCAACCAAAATTGAAGGAATATCTGGAGAACGTAACACTAAAAAGCCGGCTTTTTGAACTCGATTGGAATGGTTTTTGTGCAATAATTTTAATGAATTTAATACCTTTTGGGCAACTAACGCACTGGCTTCCAACGTTTTAGTTTGAGAAAGATCAAATAACACTTGAGCTAATAATTCATCTTTATCAGTTAAGCTAACTCCAGCTATCAAATCAGCAGAATTTTCTCGTTTCGCTAACCAAGTTGCTGCTTCACTAGTAGCACCTCTATGTGACAACATGTAAACTGATGAACCACCAACATTACTATCATTGGGATAAGCATCCGCATGGATAGAAACAAATAAATCTGCTGAATATTCACGAGCTAACTTAATCCGTTTTTTAAGTTTAAGAAAATAATCTCCGTTACGAATTAATACTGGTCGCATTCCATTTTGAGCAGACACTAAACTAGCCAGTTGCTTAGCTATGGCTAAAGTGATAGATTTTTCATAAGTACCACCAATGCCAACAGCACCAGAATCTATACCTCCATGCCCAGCGTCAATTGCTATTACCAAATCACGTTTTTCTACTTTATGTTGAAAAAGCAAGCTTTTTGGATTAGTCTTTATCTTTTTTATTGGCTTAGGTTTAAATGTTTTAGAAGCAGTCCTAGAATTAATTTCTATAACCAAGCGATTACCAGCAGTTTTGTCTGGTTTTAATAGAAAACTTTTGGTACGCACTGATTTTTTTAAGTCCAATACTACCCGTAAATCATTTGTGTTACGAAAAGCACTACGAATATTTTTGACGAAAGCATGTTCAGTTGGTACTTGTAATTTTTTTTTGGTCAATCTAGTATTTCTCAAATCAATGACTAACCTATGCGGTTTTGATAAGGAAAAAATATTGTAGGAAACAGGAGCAGTAATATCAAAAACTATCCGGTTCGACTCCTGAAAAATTACTTTATTTATGTTGACAGCTGTTACTTGATTTGAAATAAATAATAGTATTAAAAATAACTGAATATTTTTTATATAATTCATATATTTAATAGTGTATATTATACTTTTAGGATTGAGAACTTGTGTTGTCGTCTGAGCATTTTACAAAGCTCATAAGACTTTACCATCTAAATTAGATAAATTGCGATATAATATAACAAGATATTCAAATATGCAATAGTAAATAATGGAAAAGATTATTCTGTATAATTTAGAACAGTCTATCATGTAGATAAGTAATAAATTTGCCCGTCTAAAAGACGGGGGGGTTAACCTTATTTTTGGAAAATAAACTGAAACTTTGAACTCCATTATTTTGTTAAATAACCACAATTCCGTCATCTTCTAACATTCGCACTAAACGAATTAAGGGTAAACCAATTATAGCAGTTGGATCAGTGCCGTTCATCTGTTCAAGCAGTGCTATTCCTAAGCCTTCTGACTTAAAACTACCAGAACAGTTATAAGGTTTATCTATACTTAAATAATTTTCTATTTGTGGCAAAGTTAGTTTGCGAAATACCACGCTGAAAACTACTACATCAATTTGGGTTTGATTTGTATCACTGTTATACACACATAAACCAGTTATGAAATCTACTTGTTTGCTACTAGCTTTAGTTAGTTGTTTAACCGCTTGTTCATGTGTACCCGGTTTGCCTAAAATAGTATTTTCTACTACTGCTACCTGATCAGAACCAATGATTAAAGATCGTGGGTGAATAGAATGGGCGGAATATGCTTTTAACTTCGCCAACCGAGTAACAAGTTCAGTTGGTGATTCTCCAATTTCTGGTGTTTCATCAATGTTAGGAGCATAAGTTGTAAAAGGAATATTTAAACGATTTAAAACTTCTTTTCTAAATGGTGAAGTTGACGCTAACACTAAGGATAATTTTTCAGGATTTGATGCTGTCATATGTAATTAGCTAGAAAATTTGACACAGATTGATCATCATTATACCATTGAAGATGATTATTTATACATATATTCAATTGGGGAATTTTTATAGAAACCTTACCTAGATGGATTCATTCACAACACCTTGCAGTTAAAAAACGTAATATAATTGGGCAAATTGCAATTTCGGAATTGTCTGAACATTTGTGTGATAGTTTGTACGATACTGTTGGACATGTGCAGATTAATTGGCAATTTATTTTAGATGATAAACAACGTCCAACAATTTCTGGTCAGGTACAAACTCAATTACACATGTTATGTCATCGTTGCTTAACACCAGTGACGATTTCAATTAACGTTAAAGTTGCTTTGGTAGTTTTTACTGAAGAACCATCACAATATGAAGAATTACTACCAGATTATGAGGCAATTGTATTGCCAAATAAACCGGTACCATTATCTAATTTAATAGAAAATGAATTAATTTTAGCCATACCTATTGTAGCAAAACATGAAGTCTGTCCGTCTAATGAGTTTCAGATGCAAGATGAGGATATTGAAGATGTCGAAGATGTTGATAAACCGAGTGATAATCCTTTTAGCATGTTGGAAAAATTGTCAAAGTCTTAAACAAAACCAATCATTATGGAATATGCATGAAATGAAGTCAGGAATTTTCAAAAAATAAACTTACCCATCTGAAGGAAAAATAGTAATACCACATTTGAGTAATAAATTTGATCGAACAATCTGGTCTTCATGAGTTCCCTTTCCAGTTAGCTTTCCTTATAGACCTTTTAAATACAGAAAAGATTAATCAGATTTATGTTTGGTCGGTCTCATTACATTGCACCTACCATACAAGGTTCAGAAATACTTGGATTTTTTCCAAAATATATGTTTTTTATTGTCAAACTATTTTTAATTTTTTAACTATTTAGCTTGACAAGTAACAGAGTATATACAAGGCTGGGTGTTGACTATTAAGAAAATTTAAACTTTGTTAAATATCAATTGATTATAAATATCACTTTGACATTTAGGCATATTTGTAATTTTCAAAATAGTCTAAGCCCATTACCGAAATATATAATTA
>JAUCGN010000122.1 GCA_030378125.1 Thiotrichales bacterium HSG1
GCCCAAATTGGTTTGGCTGGTGGTACGCCTAATTTATTATATATCGGTGGTAAACCAGATCATAAGATAGATAATGCTAGTTTAGTTGATGAGATGGAAAAATCGGTGAGAGATTATGTAAAAAAACCCCTTCTTTAGTCCAAAAAACTGAATTTAAAGAGGGGGTAACATTAAGGAGGAATGCTATTGATAATATATTAAGCAATGTATATGCCAATAACATTCAATTAGGTATTTAAACATGGATGACATTGAATTTGTAGCATGGTTATTATTCATGCTTACCTTTGCCGTCTTACCAATTAAACCTATTTTTAGATTTATCTTTAAAAATAAAGACGACACTTTAAATGTTGCAGAGGAAAATTACCATGAAGAGCGGTATTCACAACTATATCGCCCCGGTGATAAGCAATACGATAAAATTGTTAAATTATCTAACGATGCTAAAATAATCAATAAATTATAGGACAAATTATGCCGTTAATTGTGCAAAAATACGGTGGCACATCTGTAGGTTCAGTCGAACGTATCATGGCTGTTGCTAAAAAAATTATATTGGCCAAATCACAAGGAAATGACTTAGTAATAGTAGTTTCTGCTATGAGTGGGGAAACCAATCGACTAGTGAGCCTTGCCAAAGAAATTTCCGATCCCCCCAATGCTCGTGAATTTGATGTTTTATTGTCAACTGGTGAACAAGTTACCATCAGTTTATTGAGTATGGCTCTTGAAGCACAAGGTTGTCTGGCCCGTTCTTATACTGGAGCTCAAGTACATATTTTGACAGATAGCTCTCATAACAAAGCGCGGATCATTGACATTGATGACAAAAAAATTCATAGCGATCTTAAAGATGGTAAAGTAGTAGTAGTAGCCGGTTTTCAAGGTGTTGATGAACATGGCAATATAACTACTTTGGGACGTGGTGGTTCGGACACTACAGCAGTTGCTTTAGCGGCAGCTTTGAAAGCTGATGAATGTCAGATTTATACTGATGTAGATGGAGTCTACACAACTGATCCAAGAATGGTTTCTGATGCTCGTAGGCTTGAGCAAATTTGTTTTGAAGAAATGTTGGAAATGGCGAGTTTGGGTTCCAAAGTGTTACAAATCCGTTCAGTGGAATTTGCCAGTAAATATAATGTGCCATTACGAGTGCTTTCTGCCTTTGAGGATGGGCCGGGTACATTGATTACGATAGAGAATAATAAAATGGAAAAGGCTTTAATTTCAGGTATAGCATTTAGTCGTGATGAGGCAAAGTTAACTTTGTTGGGAGTGGAGGATCGGCCAGGTATTGCAGCTCATATTTTAGCTCCTATTTCAGAAGCTAACATTGAAGTTGATATGATTATCCAAAATAAGGGACAAGATAATACCACTGATTTTACCTTTACAGTACATCGTAATGATTATAACAAATCATTGAATATATTAAATAATTTAACCGAAAGTTTGGGAGTGCGTGAAATAGTTGGTGATGAGCAAATTGTTAAAATTTCACTGGTTGGAGTTGGAATGCGTTCTCACGCCGGCATTGCTAGTACAATGTTTAAAACTCTATCTGATGAGGGAATTAATATTCAAATGATATCTACCTCAGAAATTAAGATTTCAGTAGTTGTAGACGAAAAATATTTGGAACTAGGAGTTCGAGTTTTACATGATGTTTTTGGTTTACAAGAATAAATATGCAAACTAATTGGTTAGATAAAATTGCTTGGAATAAACAAAGTTTAGTTCCTGCTATAGCCCAAGATATTGAAACTAAAGAAATCTTAATGATGGCTTGGATGAACCGAGAAGCATTACAACTAACAATGCAAGAAAAACGAGCAGTTTACTGGTCTCGTTCCAGAAGTAAATTATGGTTTAAAGGAGAAGAGTCTGGACAAATTCAACATGTCAAAGATATCAGACTTGATTGTGATAACGATGTAATTTTGTTAAAGGTTAAACAGGTAGGGGTGGCTTGTCATACCGGCCGCTATAACTGTTTTTTTCAACAGCTACAAAATGAAAAATGGGTAGTCATAGACCCGATATTAAAAGACCCAACTATTTTATATACAAACAACTAACTTTATTAATACAAATCAATTGATTAAATGTACAAAATACTAACATTAAATAATATCTCAGTAAAAGGTTTAGAACGTCTTCCGCGTGACGGTTACGAGGTGGCTTCAGAGATTGGTCATCCAGATGCAGTCTTATTACGTTCTTTCAAAATGCACGATTGGAAAATACCGACAACTTTAAAAGCAATCGGTCGAGCTGGAGCCGGAGTAAACAATATTCCAGTTGACAAGATGAGCAAGCTTGGTATCCCAGTATTTAACGCTCCTGGAGCCAATGCTAATGCAGTGAAAGAGTTAGTGTTAGCTGGCATGTTATTAGCCGCTCGTAATTTATTACCCGCTTGGCAATATGTGAACAATTTGTCTGGTGCTGACAGTGAGATTTCCAAACAAGTTGAAGCAGGTAAGAAGCAATTTGTTGGTTACGAATTGGCTGGACGTACTTTGGGAGTTATTGGTCTTGGTGCTATTGGAGTTAAAGTAGCAAACGCCGCCAACGCTTTGGGTATGAATGTTATTGGTTATGATCCAAATATTACGGTTAGAAATGCTTGGCAGCTATCAGCTCATGTAAAGCAAGCTAACAGTGTTGAAGACATGTTGTCACAAGTTGAATTTTTGACTTTACATGTCCCTTTTATAGATGCTACCAACAATTTAATTAACCAAGAACGGTTACAAAATGCCAAGTCTGGTTTAACAATTCTTAACTTTTCTCGCAATGGTATTGTAAATGATGTTGCTGTTAGCGAAGCGATTAAAGCTAATATTATTAACGGTTACATAACTGATTTCCCTAACAGTTTATTAATAGGCCATGAACGAGTAGTAGCCCTACCACATCTTGGTGCATCAACTGGAGAAGCTGAGGAAAACTGTGCCATCATGGTGGCGGAGCAAGTACGGGATTATTTAGAAAATGGTACTATTAAAAACTCAGTTAATTTTCCAGAAATGAAGATGCCACGTACTAAAGAGGGTAATAGGTTATTAGTAGTAAATGCCAATGTTCCACGCATGATTGAACGCATTTCTGCAACGATTGCTAACCATAACTTAAACATTATGGATATGTTAAACCGTTCACGGGGTGATGTTGCTTGTACTTTAGTGGATGTTGATAACGAAATTCCACAAGAAGTAGTGGATAGTCTGATTGCTACGGAGGGAGTGTTAACGGTGCGAACTAAGTTGAGATAAAGAATGTTGGGTTACGCTTCGTTAACCCAACCTAATACTATCTCAGTCTAAATGAGACCGCAAATGTTCTTCTTCCAATAAATGGTATAAAGCATTATTTCTTGCCAATTCCATATCCATTAACTCAGAATATTCTTGGGCTTCTTGTAGTTCAAGATTGGTCTGATGTACTTCTTCACTCAATTGCAAATTTTCAGTTTTTAGTTGAGAATTTTCCGTCTTAAGTATTGAGTTCTCTTCGCGTAATTTATTTTTTTCAATTTTTAATCTTGAAATATCTATTTTTAAGCGAGAATTCTCTTCTCTAAATAGATTACGTTCCAATTTCGTATGCGGAATATGCACTTTTGATACTATTGTTTTTTGAGAAAGAGTATTAGCATCAAGTGGGGTTTTGGTTTTAACTATCATAGGTTTTACTCCTAAATATTTTAAATTAAATTTACCTTACAAGTAACTGTAGTTCGGTTTTAGCTATTCGTCAAATTTTTATTTAATGAAAAATTGTAACTACCTAACATGCCCATGCTAACTTTTTTCGGATATTTTTTTTAAACCATTAATTCCTATTTACCTATTATTAATTTATATTTGGCTGGTATTTATTATACCTTGAACCCAATATCAATGAGTTGAGTATAAAATGAAAGTATGTTATGTTGAACGAATCAAAAAATTGTTATAAACTTAACAGAATCGTATTGTATTTTGTTCATAACATATTCAGCAGCATATTATGGCTATTCATTCCAAAAATCCATTTAGTTCAAGATTAACAAAATATTATTTAACCCCAGAATTAAGTCAACGGGTAAATTTAATTTGTCATTTAATTCAAAACAGTGAGCAATTATTACTTATATTGGCCGAATCTGGTTATGGTAAAACAGCTCTATTAACTCAACTGAAAAAAATTGCCGAAATCCAACATGAACATTGGTGGACTTATAGCCATACTAGTACGCCAGCTATATCTCCAGAGACATTTACTTCCAAAATATTGACAGCTTTCAATGTACGTCATGACGGCAAACCCATAAATACCTTACAAGATAGCCTGCACAACCACATTGCTGCCACTCGTTATAATGGTCAATTACCAGTTTTATTCATTGATGATGCTCATAAATTGCCCTTAGCAACTTTAAAATTTATTGTGGAGTTGGCTATGCAAGGTGAAGCTTTGACTAGAATGCGAGTAATATTATTTTGTGAACCGCAAATAAGTAGTATTTTAGCGACTCCTGAATTTGAAATTGTACATAATACTTTAGTGCATAGTTTGGATATACCGTCTTTTTCCAAAACTCAAGTTCGAGATTACTTACAATTTTATATAAAAGACAGTAGCTATCGTAATGTTCATCCATTTACAAGTGATGTTATAAAAAATATATATAAAGATTCAGAAGGTGTGCCGGAAAAAATTAATCATTATGCAGGACGGATTTTACACCAGTTTGGTGAAAAACATTTTGTCCAACCATCTTTATCGTACTCAAAATTAAGTTGGGGATTATCAATTGTTGTACTATTAATGTTAATTGCCGGAATTATCTATTGGCAATATCCAACTTTATTCAAAACACAACCTCCTCCAGTTGTTGAAAATTTTCAAAATGGTAAAAACTTGACAGAACATGCTGAAACTACAATTGAATCAGTTAAGCCAATTATCGTACCAACCATAACTGTTACAGATGCACAGGAAGACTCTTTGCCAATTACTCTTGAAGTTATGCAATCTGAGGAAAAATGGTTAAAAAAACAAAATCCCCAAAATTATACATTACAAGTTTTAGGAGCGTATGATAAAGTAGTGTTGAATAAATTTTTGGAACAGCATGAACTCAGTGATACGAGCATGTACAAAACTTCTTTTCGAGGACGGGATTGGTATGTTTTATTATCTGGAAATTATGCTAGCTATTCTCAAGCAACAACAGCGTTATCTCAATTACCGGAATCATTGCGTGCAACTACTAAACCATGGATTCGTACTTTTGGTAGTCTTAAAACAAAATAAATTTTATGTTTCAACAGGATAAATTATGAAAAAAATATTTATTATATTAGTGATGCTTATATCTACCACAACTTGTTGGGCAATAGATG
>JAUCGN010000123.1 GCA_030378125.1 Thiotrichales bacterium HSG1
ATTCAGAATATTATTCAAGGGGCAGATGTCTCTGAGATTGAACGAGCTCAACGTATTGCTCATACTTTGAAAGGCTCTTCTAACATCATTGGTATTAAAGGTATTGCCAGCATGGGACACCATTTGGAAGATACCTTAGAGTATTTGGCTAAACATAAAGTTGCACCACCACCAGCATTAACCGACACTATGGTGGAAGCAGCCGATTGTATTGAAATGATGGTTGATTCGCTACTTGGTCAAGATGACGCACCAGAGCAAGCTTTGCAAGTGTTGCAATCGGTTTTAGATTGGGCGAATAGAATTGATCAAGGTAAATTAGACGCACCACCAGCACCAACTAAACCAGCCGCCACTCCGACAGAAGATACTCCAGCTAAAACCGAAAGTCCAGCTCCAGCTAAGAAAGCCGCTACTAAAAAATCAACCACTGGAGAAGTAGAACAATTTTTGCGGGTTCCAACCAAAACTGTTGATGAATTAATGCGATTGGTTGGAGAGTTATCAATTTCATTAGGTCAGATTCAAGAGCGGATGCGACATGTGGTACAAAGCACTCGTTCATTAACTGAGCAAGATTTGGTTTTACACGAAAAAACTTTTGAACTAGAAAACCTTGTAGATATACGCGGTATAACTGGTATGGGAGCCAGCAGTGATAAAGTTGATCAAGAAGATGATAACTTCGATCCATTAGAGTTTGAAGAATACAATGAATTGCACAGCGTAGCTCATAGTTTTATTGAATCAATTGCGGATAATCGAGAATTAACTTTAACAATTCAAGAAGATTTAGTTGATTTAGATACAATGTTAATTAGGCAAGAACGTCTTAACAAAGAATTCCAAACTAACATTATGACCACCCGCATGGTTCCTGCTAGTACACTATTATCTAAGTTACAACGTAATGTGAGGCAAACTTGCCGATCCACTGGAAAAAAGGCGGAGTTAGATGTAACCGGCACTGATATTTTGATGGACAGTGACATTGTTAATAATTTGGGCGATCCATTACAACATATTTTGCGTAATTCTATCGATCATGGCTTGGAAACAGCCGAAGAACGAGCTATGTTGGGTAAACCAGAAGCGGGTACTATTCAATTAAGTTTTTATCGAGAAGGTAACAATATTGTTATAAAATGCCAAGATGACGGTCAAGGTTTAAACTATACTAACATTCGTTATTCTGCCATTCAACGTGGTTTAATTACTGAAGAGCAGAAATTATCAGAGAAAGAATTGGCTCGGCTGATTTTGATGTCTGGTTTTTCAACCAAATCTGGTGTAACCCAAATGTCAGGACGTGGAGTTGGTATGGATGTAGTGCATACTAATATCCGTAATATGAAAGGTACGTTGGATTTATCTTCAGAAACCGGTAAGGGTACTACTATTTTAATCAAATTACCGATGACTTTGGTAACGGTACATGTATTATTAGTGCGGGTTGGCAATTTGCGTTTTGGTATTCCAAGTAACACTTTGGAACGAGCTTTAGCTGCTGGAATCTCTGAATTTTATAAAGTTGGTGAAGAAACGACCTTAAAAATTGATAAAAATGTGTATGCATTGAGATATTTAGCTGATTTATTAAATGTCAAAGGTGATAAAGAAAATATTGATGACCTTAAGGAAAGACCTATTATCTTGGTACATGAGGAAACTGGTATAACAGCGGTGATAGTAGATGAGTTGATGGATACACATGATTTAGTTATGAAAAATATGGGTAGTTATGTTAAAAATGTGCGTGGTGTATCTGGAGCTAGTATTCTTGGTGATGGTAGTTTAGTGCCATTATTGGATGTGTCCGAACTGTTGCGTTCTCCAGCTAAAGTTTCCATGCGTTCAACAATGGATCAAGCTGCTACAACTGAAGATACCAGTTCGGGCATCCCTCATATTATGATTGTGGATGATTCATTAAGTGTACGGAAATCTTTGTCATTATTGGTTGAAGATGCTGGTTTTGAAGTCCTGTTAGCTAAGGATGGTGTGGAAGCGATTGAAGTAATAGATCAAACTAAACCAAATGTTATGTTAGTAGACATGGAAATGCCACGCATGAATGGTTTGGAACTGACTGCCCATGTCCGAGCAAACCAAGCAACTCAAAATATACCTATTTTTATGATTACTTCACGGACTACAGAGAAACATAAAGAACAAGCTAAAAATGCGGGGGTAAATGCCTATCTAACTAAACCATATCAAGACACTGAACTGTTAGACTTGATTGAAAAGGCTTTAGCTGGGTGAAATATTTAGGTAAAGGTAAAATAATTGAATACCTATTGAGGGACTATAGCTTCTCAGAAAATAGGAATCCATTCTAGGCTAAAGTTTTTTCCAAAAAGCTTCAGCCTAGAATACTCCAGTTTGAAAAACCAAGTATAAATCTTGGACTCCAGCCAAAATATTTATCTGAAAAACTATACTACAAAAAAAAAGCCCCTCAACATTTAATGAAGAGAGGCTCCAACCACACATAAGGAGATATTCATTGTTATATGCAACATGAATGCCAATATTCAATCAACCCGCAAACTAATATTAACATAGTTGGACTTACTACCAATTTTAGCCTTAACATCCTTAAACAAAGGTTGAAACATTTTGACATAAAAAGTTGGATCAAGTTGTTTAGTTTCAATAGTGAAATCTAACCTACCCATCTTATAAAGCCACCTGATTAACCTAGTTTTTTTATTAGAAGATAACTGCTTGTTAATTATTTTCATTAGCTCCAATTGAGATGGTGAAGCATTCAATGCTAATAATTTTTCAGTCAACTTTTTGTCGGCAATTGCTTGATTGCGTGCTGTTAAAATAGGAGATATTTGTTCACTCAGTTCATCAACTTGAATTTGTAACTGTTGAGTTTTATAATACCATTTAGCTATACTAGTAGTTTGCCAAGTTAATAACACAGAAAAGATTATAATCCCAAACATCAGTAATATTGATTCTTGTAAAAATCCAGAATTAAAATTAACTTTGTTACGTCCCCATGGTCGTGGTAAAAAATCATTTTGGACAACTGTTGGTAACTCTGGATTAATTTCTAAACCATGAATTCTTTGAAAATTTATCCACTCTTTTTGACTGGGAATTGAAGCCCACCAACGACTAGCCTGCAACAATCCAACTTGCCAAACCTGTCCTTCAACTCCATCTAAACAGTCAACTAATCGTACCGTGTCATGTGTCGGACAAGGATGTAATATATTTTCTGGTAGAACTGTAGCCTTTTTTATCCCATATTCTAAATACGATTCCTTATTCCACAACCAAACCTGCACTCGACTATTGTGCCAAACTTGATAACTTTTATATTCTTGAAACGGAGACCATTGCTTGATTTTAAGTTGCAAGACTTCACTTTGACGGTTAGCCGGAATGTCAGTTAAAGAAAATAGTTTGTAATAACAAAGTCCGCGTGATATAACCCATTCACAACGTCTCCTTGTTTTTTTTTGTGGTGGTATTACTTCATCACATTTTTGTAGGTAACGTTGGGTCGAAAAAAGTTGTTTGTGCATGAGTAGATGGTATTTCAGTATATATCGGTAACAAAGGAATGTCTAAAAAATAATCAATTTGCCAAGGTTTCTTATTGTTGAGACCCATAGGTAAATTAATATGTACTTGTCGCATACGTTTACTACCTTCGTACCAAACAGTTAAACGTAGATTGGTAGAAGGAAAAATCATTAATTCGTCAGGCTCAACATCTACCAAAGTTCCGGATATTTGATTAAGTTGCCCAACCGAAATTACTGGGGAAGTTTTTCTTGTATTAACAATACGTTGAGCTTGTTCAGTAGTTAAATTATAAAATGCTTGTAACACCAATGCTGGAGCGGTATTAAAATTAGGATAAGTTGCAAATATGGTATTGGTTAATTGTCCAAAAGCATTATTTTTCCATAAAGTTTCTTGTTCAGACCAATCAAGTATATTTTTACATTCCATTGAAGTTATTAAGTAACGATTGATAGGTGGTGGCAAGTTACGGCTTTTATAATGCGAATCTTCAGCTCCATTTATACGATGTAAATCATCTGGGTCAATGTAATCTTGTAGCTTTGCGGCTAATGGACCGTGCAATTCAGGTTCGACTCCCAACACTCCTAACAAACGAGAGATTATACTTTTTGTGGC
Organism: Thiotrichales bacterium HSG1; assembly: GCA_030378125.1. GTDB lineage: Bacteria > Pseudomonadota > Gammaproteobacteria > Beggiatoales > Beggiatoaceae > DRQV01. Next base: position 4,171 of record JAUCGN010000123.1, read on the forward strand.
AAAATTTATCCCAATGAGTCCACGCTTATCTTGCAAGGCAAAGAATGCTTTACCATAACCAAAATAAGGTCTATCATCTAAGCGAATTTCCCCACCCACTGGTAAGATGCTATCAGAACTAACTTCATCAATAGTAATCTCTCCTTTTTCCACTCCATCATTTACTTTAGGAACTCTTAAACCTCCAACATTAAATCCTTGAGTTATAAGGAGATAAGTTATAGCAGTTTGGGTACTATACATATCAATTTCCCCTTGAGTATCGGCTTGCATTTCCTGAACTATAGCAACAGATTTTTCTGTCCACAAGGCAAAAAAACCAGCTGCAACAGTTAAGGCTGCCAATATCCACAAGGTGGCGACTAGTACAAAACCTTCATTAACCGGTCTAAAAGATGAGTTTGAAAATGACATCACGGCTTAACTGGTCGGATAGACTTATGTTGATTGGCTTGAATCAAAGCAACAATTTCTAATGGTTCCACATCATTATCATCAGATTCCAATTTAACTCGTACTGCATTAGGTAGAGCTTGCAGTTTTTTAGCAGACCATTTGTCCACCCATTCTGTTTCATCATCTAACTTATCATCTTTATACAAATATTCAAAAGTTGCCTTATAACCTTCTAGTACAGTTAAAGAATCACTCTCAATTTCTAAACGCTCAGTTGGATCACCGGCAAATGCTGGAGTAACCTTTATTTGTACCCAATCATTTTCTTCACTAGGAGACAGTTGCCAAATTTGGAGTCCTAAATGACGACCGGGTGACACAGTTGATACCCAGGCCATACTTTCTTCTTCTCCCTCAAAAAAAATATATTTCTTATTATCATCTTCGTGAAAATAAGTATGTGGGTATGCACCTTCTAAAGCCCGTTCAATGTTAAGTAAAATCAGAACTTTATCTAGGCTATTTTCCAATCTATTATCAGAACGTTCCCAGTCAGTCATGACAATGTTCATACCAACTGCCAATAACAAAATGACCATCGTTGACAAGGTCAAAGCTATTAACAATTCTAGTAGAGTAAAGCCTTTGTTTTTAAACATTATTTAACCGTATCCATTAAAATTAACCGTACTGTAACTAACTCTATACCTTTTTCATCATCATGTAAAGAATATGATTCTAGAGCCAGTTTCATGGGTTTAGTTTGTTTTTCTGGTTTTTCCAGTGAATCACCACTATTTATTTCCAAATATTTTTTGTAACGA
>JAUCGN010000124.1 GCA_030378125.1 Thiotrichales bacterium HSG1
GTAACTACTGGTACAGAAACAGCAGTTGATAACAATGAATTAGGCTCTTTACGCATCAATGAACGCGATAGTGATTTTGCCGAAATAACTTCCGTAACTCCAAATAATGCCTCACAGGGCGATACGATAACCATCAATATAGCTGGTTCAAGTGTGGAATTTATTAACAATCAAAGTGCTGTTAAATTTGGCGACACTGGAATTGAAGTATTATCCACCACAGTCACCTCTCCAACTCAAGCAACCGCAGAAATTAAAATAGCTAATAATGCCCTGTTGGGAACAAGAGATGTATATGTCACAACTGGTTCTGAGATTGCGACTAAACTAGCTGGTTTTGCAGTGTTTTCCCCAGCTTCAATTAGTTTAAATACCAATCAAGGTCAACAAAATAGTAATGTACAATTAATGATTACTGGTGACAGAACCAATTTTGAGCAAAACGTTACTCAGATAAATTTTGGTGGTGATGGTATTACCTCTTCAATAACTGTTATTAATCAAACAATAATTGCTAATGTTCAAATTGCCAATGACGCTGAACTAACAACTAGAAATATATCTGTGGTGACTGGTGAAGAAATTGTTGCGTTATTCAATGCTTTTACTGTAATCGCTACACCACCTGGAGTACTTGAAGTACCTGAACCAAGCATTATTGAATTAACTGAAAAAACTAAAGAAGTTGCAGAAACTGGCAATGTTATTATTACTGTTAAACGCACTGATAGTAATGTTGGGAAAGTAACTGTTAAATACTCAACAACAAGTGCCTCTGCCAAAGCTGGAGAAGACTTCACAGCAATTGATAATATGTTGACTTGGGAAGATGGCGATAACAAAGATAAAGAAATAACCATATCTATCTTGGATGATAAAGATGTAGAAGAGAATGAAACTTTTACTCTTAAATTATTTGAAATAACTGGAAATGCAAGCTTAGGTCTGTCTGAAATGAAGATAGCTATTTTGAATGACGATGTAGATGATAAAGTTGTAGAACCTCCAGTTGATAAAAAACCGGTTGTTACTCCAAAACCTCCAGTTGAAGAAAAACCAGTTATTGCTCCAGAACCTCCAGTTCTTCCAGTTGATGATACTTCTAAACCAACTGACTCTACAGAAGGTGATGCTGTTAATCCTCCTGCAACAGAAACAAAATCTCCAGTTGAAGAGGAAAAATCTCCAACTGATAATAATGGTTTACCTTCAAAAGATATTGAAGAAAATGTAGTAGTTCCACCAAAATCGACACCTGTTATCTCATACGCACCAGCATGTCCAGATGACAGCAGTGAAATTGATATTATCTGTATTTTCAATCGTGACAAAATGATAAGCGATATACTCACCACCAAAAAAGCCAGCGTATCTAGTGGTATTCTTGTTGGTAAAATGGAAAATCGTGGTTGGGTTTCCAATCTCACTATTCAAGAAGGTGGAGAATTAACAGGTGGTTTTGTAACCGGCTACATAAAAAACAATGGAATAATGACTAATTTTGATTTTCGTGGAGCCTCTATTATAGGTGGAACACTGGGTGGAGTTATTATTAATAATAGTCCTATAACCGGTATTTTTGAAGATGTTTATTTAGAAGCTGATACCCGTATTATTGGTGGTAAATTAACTGGTTATATTATTGGTGATCCAAACCAAAAAGCTCTTTTAGAACATCTCGTAATAACTGGTAATGGAATTTTGAAAAATGTAATAATTGGTGAGAGAGTGAAAATTGCTGATACGGTTATGATTGATGAATCTGTTGAGTTTATTCAAAGATAACGGAAGAAGTATTCAGTAATCTAAAAACCTTCCATGTCTTCAAAACACTGGAAGGTTGTGAACAAAAATTTGGTACTCCTGCATAGGGTAGTGTTACCTCTAAAAAAATATGAACTACAGAAACAAGATGTTGTTTACCTTTATTTTCAATTGTGTATGCACTACCAGTTTTGTTGTTATGATAAATTCTATTATATTTGTATTTACCATCTAATTTTGTATTAAATATATTATTATCATATATAAACTCAATAAAGTGGATAAAATTTCTCTTATCCACCCCACAAAACTTACTTATTCGACAAACTATAAATATAGGTAGATAACAAATGCACCTTAGCCTCACCCAAGAATTCACCATGAGCTGGCATCCGGCCTTGACGACCTTTAATAATAGTCTCTTTCACATCTGACTCAGAACCACCATATAACCAAGTATTATCAGTTAAATTAGGGGCTCCCATCGCTTGCACACCCTTACCATCCGGGCCATGACAAGCAAAACAGATACGTTTAAAAGTCTTCTCACCTTCCACCGCAGCAGTTGCATCATATTTAGTCCCATGTTCAGCAGAACTCAGGCTTAACACATACTGAGTAATATTGTTGACATCAGCATCCGTAGTTAAACCATTAGCCGCAGCTGCTGGCATAATACCTTGCCGACCAGTCATAATACTTGCCGTAATAACATCAGGAGTACTGCCATACAGCCAATCATCATCCTGTAGATTAGGAAAGCCTTTTACGCCACGAGCATCAGAACCATGACAGACAGTGCAATAAGTCATAAACAACCGATGACCTATCTGGACAGCTTCCGGTTTTTTAATTAACTCAGCAATTGGCTCATTTTGATACTTAGTGAAAATGGGCATATACATTTCATCAGCAGCCTTCATTTCAGCCTCATACTGATTGACTTCAGTCCAGCCAAAAAAACCTTTGAAAGAACCTAAGCCGGGATAGACAAGCAAATAACCTATACTATAAAATAAAGTGATGTAAAACATATACAACCACCATTTTGGTAATGGATTATTATATTCTGCTAAATCTTCATCCCAAACATGACCCATAGTTTCAACTTTTTCATCTGGATCAGGGCTGCTACCAGAAAGCCATATAATCAAACCAAAACATCCTAAGATGCCGCCGACAGTCGGAATGATGATAAACCATTCCCAAAATTGACTGGTAAATAAGCTACTATCAAACATTTAAGTGTTACCTCTGATTGAGTCATCATCATCGATTAGTGAGTTAGCAGCATCATTAAAGGTAGCTTTGCGTTTTTTATCATAAGCCCACGCTATAACTCCAAAAAATGCTAACATAACCACAACCGTCCATATTGATTGAAAAATTGCCATGAATTCCATAACTTACCTCACTGTCTTTATTGCAGTGCCTAAGTTTTGCAAATAAGCAATAATGGCATCCATTTCTGTTTTACCAGCTACCGCTTCAGCAGCTTTAGCAATCTCTTCATCGGTATAAGGATGGTCAAACCAATCCTTTAACACTTGCATTTTTTTCTGAACCAATGCACCATCTATCTCAGTTTCAGCTAGAGTCGGGTAACTCGGCATGACAGATTCCGGCACTACATCACGCGGATCCATTAAATGCACAAAATGCCAATCATCACTATAACGACCACCAACTCGATGTAAATCTGGACCAGTACGTTTAGAACCCCATTGGAATGGACGATCATACACAAATTCACCTGCTACTGAATAATGCCCATAACGTTCTGTTTCAGCCCGAAAAGGTCGAATCATTTGGGAATGACAGAGGTAACAACCTTCTCGCACATATACATCTCTACCAGCTAATTGCAAGGCTGGATAAGGCTTTAAACCTTCAACTGGTTGGGTAGTTGATTGCATAAAAAATAAAGGTACAATTTGCACTAAACCACCAATCGCAACTACAATCAGGATTAAGGTCATCATCAAACCAATATTAGTTTCAATTTTTTCATGTCCATTTGCCATTATTATTCTCCTTAATGAGCTAAGATTGGTTTATCTGGATGATGTTTTTGTGACGCTAAAACATTATCCAGATCAGGAATTTTGTCATTGACTTCACCTTTTTCGGAACTTGTTACCGTTTTAAAGATGTGATAAGCCATCACCAACATTCCAATGAAGAATAATGTGCGACCTAACCAACGAGTTACATAGTAAGGGTGCATAGCTTGGACCGATTCAACAAAGCTGTAGGTCAGTGTGCCATCACTATTAGCTGCTCGCCACATCAAACCTTGCATGATGCCAGATACCCACATCGCAGTGATATATAACACTACGCCGATAGTTGATAACCAGAAATGAATTTCAACTAGTTTAAGGCTGTATAATACCCTTCCAAACAAACGTGGAATCAAGTAATACATGCTACCAAACGTCACCATAGCCACCCATCCTAAAGCTCCGGAATGTACATGGCCAACAGTCCAATCGGTATAATGAGATAAGGCATTGACGGTTTTAATTGCCATCATTGGGCCTTCAAAAGTGGACATACCGTAGAAGGAAACTGCCACGATCAAGAAGCGTAAAATTGGGTCACTACGTAATTTGTCCCATGCTCCAGATAAAGTCATGATACCGTTAATCATACCGCCCCATGAAGGTGCAAGCAAAATTAGAGACATAACCATGCCCAAAGATTGAGTCCAATCAGGTAGAGCAGTATAATGTAAATGATGTGGGCCGGCCCAAATATAGGTGAAAATCAAAGCCCAAAAATGGACGATAGAAAGCCGATAGGAATAAACTGGTCGTTCTGCTTGTTTTGGAATGAAATAATACATCATACCCAAGAAAGCTGCAGTCAAGAAAAATCCAACTGCATTATGACCATACCACCACTGTACCATCGCATCCTGCACTCCAGCATAAGCAGAATAGGATTTAGACATGGATACTGGTATTGCCAAGTTATTGAAAATATGTAATAACGCAATAGTTATAATAAATGCTGCAAAGAACCAGTTGGCAACATAGATATGAGAAGTTCTACGTTTTAACACAGTTCCAAAGAATACAATTGCATACGATACCCAAACAACAGTACTCAGCAAGTCAATTGGCCATTCTAACTCAGCATATTCTTTACTTTGAGTGATTCCAAGTGGAAAACTAATAGCTGCTAGTACAATTACTAACTGCCAGCCCCAAAAGGTAAAAGCTGCCAAACCACCGGCAAATAACCGGGTGTGACAGGTACGTTGTACAATGTAGTAAGAAGTGGCAAATAACGCTGAGCCACCAAAGGCAAAAATTACCGCATTGGTATGTAATGGCCGTAATCGACCGAAGGTAAAGTAGGGTACGTCAATAATATTATTTAGCCAAGGCCAAGCTAGTTGGGCCGCGATGATAACTCCCACCAACATACCAACTACACCCCAAACTATAGTCATAATGGCAAATTGCCGTACAACTTTATAGTTATAGGTATTTTGACCTGAAGAGGTCGTACTATCCACTATATCGCTCCTTTTAAAGATTAAAACCTAATATTATCTCATGGTTTGATGATTTTAGTCAATAATTTATGAGTGTATAGATGTAACAG
>JAUCGN010000125.1 GCA_030378125.1 Thiotrichales bacterium HSG1
ATAGGATATATACATGGATAAGGTACATTTTGCTGTTGATGGACGACTTATTTCTCTCATTGGATTCTTTTCTATAGTTTTTTTGGATGATCCATATTATAATATTCTTGTCAATGCGTAAGTCCTAGAAATATATAAAGTTCAAGAGGAAACTATTAGAAAAAAAAATGAACAGCAAAGAAAAAATATTGAAAAAATCCAACAAAATATAGCAAAATATGAAGAAGATATTAAAGAATTCAGAAAAATACAAGAAGGGATTAGAAATAAAAAGGATGAATTAAGTGAAAAACTTATAAAAGAAGATATGGATGGGGATATGTCTGCATATCCACCAAGATCGGCCGGTAAAGGTTCAGTATATTATGCTTTAGAAGAACAGTATAATGAAAATATAAAGGAATTTGATAAGCAAATTAAAATAGTTGAACAAAAACAAAATCAAATAACTGAATTGGAAAACTTATTAAGAAAAGAAATAGACAACTTAAATAATTTAGAAAATACTGAAATTGATATTTTAAATAACAATAGAGGTGAATATAATGGTTTTGCAGAAAGAATAACAGCATTTTCTAATTTAAAAAATAACGATAACTCAGTTTGGTTTACTTATCTGTTTATAACGTTACTTTTTATTTCTATTGAAACTGCCCCAGTTTTCGTAAAAATAATATCAAAAAAAGGCCCATATGATACTTTATTGGAGATTGAAAATAATATCGTTGTAGTAGAAGGAAAAATAAACAGACTAAATAATAAAACAACAAAAGAAAAAAATATTGTTACCCCTGAAAAAAATTTTATAAAAAAAGTACCTAAATATAAAAAAAATAGGTGGCGTGAAAGATATGAAGAAACTATTCAGTTAAACAAAAATATTAAAAATTAAAGAGTAATATTATATGCTAAAAAGTTCGGAACCAAAAATGATATATGTTGAAGGTGGTTCTTTTAAAATGGGAAATGAACAAGTTGGTTATGAAAATGAACAACCAGTACATGAAGTAACTGTAAATAGTTTTTATATAAGTAAATATCCGATTACCGTCAAACAATATAGACTATTTTGTGAAAAAACTGACAAAAAAATGCCAGAAAAACCATCATGGGGTTGGTTAAATGATCATCCAATAGTTAATGTTAGTTGGCATGATGCTAAAGATTATTGTGAATGGTTGAATGGTAGACTTCCTACTGAAACAGAATGGGAATTTGCAGCTAGAGGAGGCAAACAAAGTAAATTTTATGAATATAGTGGTAGCAACGAAAAAACACTAAAACACTTTGCTTTGTATAGTAAATGTAAAACTTATATTGTTGGCACTAAAAAACCAAATGAACTTGGATTATTTGATATGAGCGGTAATGTTTGGGAATGGTGTATGGATTGGTATGATAATTATGATATAAAATCACAAATAAATCCGAAAAATATTTCTAAAGGTGATAAAAGGGTTCAACGTGGTGGTAGTTGGCGTACTGGTATCTTCCAGTTACGAAGTACAAATCGCAATAAAGAAAATCCTAATTCAAAATATAATGATGTTGGATTTAGATTGGTAAGAGATATACCTATAGAAAAAATTACCCAATTAGAGAAACAACTTATCACAATAGAACAACAAATTAATGAATTGCAACAACCAATTGCTAAATTAGAAAAAAAGCTAATTAGTTAATTATTTTCCAATTGTTCAATTAATTTTTTACCACCCGGCATATTCTTTACTACATTAGTAACATCATTATAAAGTTGTTTATTATTATCATCATTTTTTAACATTTTCACAATTTCCAACATAATTGGTATAGCTGTTCCTACATTCATAATGGTACTTAATGTTGAATTAAAAGGTGATTTTAAATCAGCATCATCTTGTTGATTTAAGTTACCTAAACCATTTATGTTTAAGAATTTAATACTATCAATTTTTTCGGCTGGTAACATAAGATTTTTAACAATTGTTGGTAACATTGGTATAAGCTGTTGAATAATTTGAGCATTAATTCTCTGTTGATTAATAGAATTTTCGGCTTCAGTTTTAGCACGTATGACTTCTGCCTCAGCATTGCCTATTTTTGCTAAAGCTTCAGCGTCTTTCTCTGCTGCCATTAAGTTATTTTCTGATGCTTCTTGTTTGGCATCTGCTATTACCTTAATTTCATTAGCTTCAGCATTGGCTTTAGCTTGAGTTGATGCAAATTGGATTTGAGATTTAGTTTGAGCTTTGATATTATCTATTTCTTTCTCGCCTTTTGATTGTTCTATTTCTTTAGCATTTTTTGCTTTAATTTCAGCTATATTTTTTTCTTCTTCTTGTTTAGCTATTGTTGTCAACAATTCAAGAAGTCCTTTTTTATCTTCGGCTTCTTGACGTTCTCTTTCTCGTTCTTTAGAACTTAATTGTTTCTTCCTTTCTTCATCTTTTAGCAAAAAAGATTGTTCTTGTTCTTTTGTAAATTCATCAATATAATATTTATGCTGAACTTCTAATATTTTTCTATCTTTTTCAAACTCCATGCTTTTTTTTGTTTGTTGATCTTCTAACGCAATTTTCAAACCTTCAGTTTTGGATTTATCTATGGTTATTTTTCGTTCTGTTTCTTCACTAGATTTTGTTTGTTGTGTTTTTATTTTATCTTGTATTCTTTGAATTTTTAGTTCTTTAATTACTTTAATTCTATTCTGCTCAGAAGTAACTTGAGTAATTTTTCTTTTACCTCTTGCGTCACTTATATTGTTAGGATTATAAGCATTAAGATCGTGTAACATTTCAATTTCTATTATACGCATATCACGTATATAATAGCCTTCAAACATCACTTGCCCTGTTTCTTCAATTCTTCCATCAATATGATTGCCTATTTTGTATAAAATTCGTTGTTTAAATTTAGCCCAACAGTCTTCTATATCAGAATCAAGCTGAGTATCATTTAAGTAGTCACCATTTATTTGTTCATAATTCATGGTTAGTGCAACTGATTTAAGTGCGTCTAAAAAAGTATTTTTGAAAAAATTTTCAACAAATCCAATATTAAAAGTATTTTTACAGCCAATTCTTTGAGATACTAATAAAACATCTTCTTCTGTATTATTAACTCCAATAATAAATTCTACTGATATCTCTATACGTATACCATCTTTACAAGATAAACTTTCGTATTTTACTCTTTCAACTGCTATAGTTTTAGTTTGAAGATCAATACATTTATAACTATGAATTATAGGAAATATTAAAGCCGAACCGGTACAGACCGTATACTGCTTGCTTAATTTTGAAGTTTTAATAATGACTTGAGTTGTCTCAATTTTCTTTTTTGAATAAATAAATACTGCAAAGAATAAAAAGCAAACTAGTAATAGTATGGTTAAATAGAGATTTTCCATTTTTTTGTGTTATATTTAGAGTTTAATGATTTTTCATCTAAAATATATTAATTTACTATAATAGTCAATATTGTTTGATTAATTACCCAACTTTAAACCATCTTCACCAACATCAACCACGAAATAGGTTTAGAACTTGTGCAAGTGGAATTAGAACAGATTAAAATTGTCTGAATCAGAATTTTCAGAATTAGAGAATTAACAGAATGTACAATCAAAACCAATTTGTTTTTAATGCTTTTAAATTCTGAAAATCCTCTAATCCTGAAAATCCTGATTCAGATATTATACGTTTTTGATTTAATCATGTTTTATCCTTTAATCCTGCATAATCTTGTTCAAAATTTGACACAAATAATCAACAAGGAATATAATTAAATCTCAACTAAAATAAGGAAGTTAAACCATGAAAGACCCCAAAGCCATATATTACGGCAAAATTGAACTTATCCCCGGAATTATTTGCGATGGATACGTGTTGGATGATGGTACTGCGGTTATGAGTGAAAATGGAGTTGCTGAACTTTTAGGAATAAAACGTGCACCTCTTCAACGCATTGCACCTAAATGGCCTCCAAAAACGCTCAAACCGTTTGTTGACAGGGTTCAAGGCATTGCACCTAAACTGATAAACGTAGTAGCTAAAAATAGCCCTTATCAAGGAAGAAATATAGTTGTTTATGACAGTAAATTTATTGAATCTTTTATACGTGGATATGCTTTAGCATTAGCACATCATAAACTAAGACCAAATCAAACTCATATTGGAGACAGATGTGTTATTTTACAGTCTGCTCTTGTTCGTACTGCATTAGAAGTAGCCATCAAACAAGCCTGTGGCCTATCCCCAAACATCCAACAAATCGCCCAACAAAACTACGTCGAACTAATCAAACAATTCGGCTTCACCTGTTCCTTCGACAACGAAATAGCTACCAAAAAAGACATCGTTGATTTCCTTGATATTCCAATCAGCACCCTCAACAGCTTCCTGAAAAAACGTCAAGACGACATCCACCCAATCAAACTTGACCACAAAACCATCAAAGCCAATGGTGGTAAAGCAACTCGTATGAATGGCTACAGCCTAGAAGATGTCAGTAAAATAGCTCTTGGCATGGATTCAGTTATCGGCATTGAACTCAAAAAACAAGCATTCGGCCATATAGGAACCATAGCCAAACCAGATACCAAAGGTGAAATAGAATGGCAACAAGTACTTGGTCAAATATTTGAAGGGTTTGGTTTTCACCACAACTATACCATCGGCAGTTACCGAGCTGACTTCTTTGTCAAAGACCTGCGAATAATCCTTGAATGCAATGGCTACGACAACCACCGCAACTACAACCAACAGCAAGAAGATCAACGAGAACAACTGCTTAAACAAAATTACAGCATCCTCCGTTTCCACCACAAAATCACCCCAGAAAAGCTATTCAACGGAATCCTCCAAGCCAAAATGGGTAAAGTGATAAAACTCTATGATATTGAACCTGTTTATCCAAAGACCTTATCAATATGTTAATATTGGGTATTGTTGGGAACATCTCCTTGATACCCAGAAACCATCGGTTTCACCAACATCAATCACGAAATAGGTTTAGAATTAGTGAAAGTGGAGTTTGAACAAATGGAATCATAGCGATTAAAGTACATCCAACGCCATCAATCCAAAATTTGATACAAATCAATAACAGAGCGTGGCTAAAGACTAGCCTCTAAAAACACCTAAACTGTTTATTAATAAGGATTAAAGCGTGGCTAATAACTAACAAAAAAATATCTAAATCATTTATTAGTAATGTAGGACTTACGCATTGACAAAGTCATAATATTATGAAATATTTCAAATACAATAAGTTACTATATAAATAGTTAAATTTAATATATATATAATTTATATTATAAAATTACATAATTCCTTTACGCAACTTAGCATTGTAATTTTATACTTCAATTTTTACAGAAAT
>JAUCGN010000126.1 GCA_030378125.1 Thiotrichales bacterium HSG1
GCCATGCATTTTTTACCAGATATTTATGTAACTTGTGATGCTTGTAAGGGACAAAGGTATAACCGAGAAACTTTGGATATAAAATATAAGGGTAAAACTATTCATGAGGTGTTGGCTATGAGTGTGGAGGAAGCTAGGGATTTTTTCTCTGCTATTCCGGGTTTGTCGCGTAAATTACAAACTTTAATAGATGTTGGTCTATCTTATATAACTTTGGGGCAGAATGCAGTTACCTTGTCTGGTGGGGAAGCTCAACGGATTAAACTTGCTAAAGAGTTGTCTAAGCGAGATACTGGTAACACTTTGTATATTCTTGATGAACCAACTACTGGCCTGCATTTCCATGATGTTAAGTTATTGTTAAATGTGCTGCACCGATTGCGAGATCATGGTAATACGGTGGTGGTGATTGAACATAATTTGGATGTGGTGAAAACTGCTGATTGGATTGTGGATTTGGGGCCAGAAGGTGGTGATAAAGGTGGGAAGATTATCGCTACCGGGACTCCAGAACAGGTTGCTAAAAATAAGAAGTCTTATACTGGAAAATTTTTAAAGGGAATTTTGTGATTGGAGTACAATATCTTGAAAATTAACAGAATAAAACTTTGTACAGGACAAAGAGTTTTAGTACAATCTGAGGGATGTTGATAACAATTTTGGAATAAGATTCTATAATATAGAACTCAAGTTTGCATATAGTACATTGTAATCAATCATATATTCAATATGAGGTATAAAAAAATCCCACAAAATGAATGACTGGATTATTTATTTTGCAACCCATCATTCAATATTGCAGGACTATCTTAAATTGGTGGAGATGGCGAGAATCGAACTCGCGTCCACAAGTCCGCCGCTTTTAGCTCTACATGTTTAGCCTTATCTTTATTTTTAGCCAATAAGTTACCCGATAGGCAGGATAGTCTTAATGGTGATTCAGGTAAAATTTAACAGAAAAATCCCTGACGTATTTATCTGCGGTCTTATGAGATGTGACCTTTGAGCATTTGCCTAAACAAATTCTGAGTGCATAAGCACATTCCCAGTCAAAGGCTAGCTGGTTTTAAGCAGCTAGGGCGTAAGTTTCGTCGTTTGCGACTATAACTTAATTTGCAGTTAATTTTTACGAAGTATGCTGCTCTTCGACATGCACCTTGAGTTTTGTAACCCGTGTCGAAACCTTGTCACCCCCTTAAATAAACTAATGTCTAATAGTATAATACCTAAGTGGATGTTTTGCAAGTTTTAAAATTAAAAAATAGTTATTTACTTGAAAATGCAGAAATTTATCTCGACATAGAAACTTGATAAAATTGTTAAATATTTGTGTTACCATTTAGATAAACGTATTGCCATAAAATACTTGTCGGGTTTTGGAAATCTGTTGGGTATGAGAATATTTATTTTCCTAAATGGTATTTGCAAGTTTAACTCAGTTCTATTACAATATCAGAATGATGGGTTTATTTAGCCTCAAAAAGTATTTTTTTCATTTTTAAAACAGTAAATTACCAGTATAGGCTAATGTATTATTGAACAGTCTAAGTTAATATAGGACCACTAAGAAATGCACGCCCAATGTCCACATTGTCAAACTATATTTCATGTTACTGCCGCACATCTAAATATTGCTCAAGGACATGTCCGTTGTAGTAACTGTCGCACTATTTTCAATGCAACTAATCATTTATTAAGTCAATTATCTAAACAAACTACCACTGAACAGTATGATGATTTTCAAGAACCTGTTCCTGAATTGCTATACGAAGATATTTATACAGAAAAAAATTCTTGGAGTCCATTTTGGATATTAATGGTAATTTTATTTGGTATAATATTGGCTGGACAATACATGTGGTATTGGCAATCAGATAAAATCCTGCAACATCAAAAAATTAGGCCATGGTTAGAAAAGGTATGTTACAACTTTTTATGTGAACTGCCGCCAACCTATGATGGTGCTAGTTTTTTGATGCAAAACCACATTGCCCAAGTTCACTCAGAAGCAAACAATACAATTCAATTTGAAGCAACTTTTACTAATACTGCTACTTTTCCACAGCCTTATCCACATTTACAATTGACATTTGAAGATTATAACGGTAAACCATTAGCACAGCGCAATTTTAAGCCAGCTGAATATTTACAACATTCTTTAACAAAAGTCCAACAAATGCGGCCACAAGCTTCGGTGCATGTTAAATTGGAGTTATCAAATATGGCTGACTTTATTGAAGGTAATACTGTTGTAGCTGGTTATCACTTTGAGTTTTTTTAAGTTACATTTAACCAAAAATTGTATTCACCACATCAGATCATCTGGAACTTTATAGTCAGCATAAGGATCATCTTCATTGGTGGTAGAATTTACGTTATAACAAACTATTATTTCAGGAGTTCGCTCTAGTAATTTTTCAGCTATAGGAGCAGGAATCAAATGATAACCATCGTCTACAAATGCAATTGCTAAATGACCATTAGTCAGCTGTTGCTGTTGTTTATTAGTAACAAGAATCTGTTTCACCAATTTATCAGATTCAACAAAATTGTAAACTATGTCTGCATTAGATTCATTAACCCTATGGCGTTGAATAATATCATGTATTTGAGATTGTAATTCTTTTTTAAAACGTTGCTCTTCTTTTAGGCGATTTAGTTCTTTGGCATGAGCGATCTCTTCATCTCGTTTTTGAGAAACTACACTGGAAATTGAATTTTCGTCTGTTGTATTATTTTTTCGTTGTTGACGAGCTTTCAATTTAGTTTGCTTTTCTGATTTTTTGGCTTGTTTTTTGGAAATTAATCCAGTTTTTAACATCTGGTCACGTAGAGAATTATTCATAAATTTATTAAACTTGAAGGTTTCAACATCAGTTCATACTAGTACCTTAGACATTAAAATTCAAGATTCATTACATTAAAAAATATCAACTCACTAAAATATGAATTATTTATTTATATACACAACTTAAACCTTTCACAATTATGAAAATATTATATATAATTTTAATCTTGAGTTTTATTAATTCATGTGTTCCAACTCAACCGACACTGCCTGATAAACCGGAAGGATTATTAATAATTAATTCTGATACATCTGTTGAAAAATATCTCACAATCCAACGAGAATTTGAAACAGAACTTACTGGAATAAACATCACTAGAATAAATCTTGCCGAAGAATCTTTACGAAACAATACATTAAACCCATCACTAGTATATGCCATTGGCTCTAAAGCCTATAATAAAGCTACTGTAGCATTTAAAAACAAACCATTGATATTTTCTTCCATGATTAACTGGAGACGTTTTAATATCACTGCCAATACTTATGGAATCGCACTTGAATTACCAGCAGAAATGCAACTGTTCATGTATAGCTATTTGTTTCCAGACATTCATACCTTGGGGGTGTTATATAGTAAAAGTCATAATAGTCAATGGTTTGAGTTAGCTGTAGCACAGGCTAAAGAAGTTGGTTTATCGCTATATGGCAAAGCAGTAACAGATACTACTCAAGTTTCCCAAGAATTGGAAAAAATGCTACCCAAGATAGATGTTCTATGGTTAATTTCCGATCCAACAGTTTTACATGATGCTGACCAAGTACAACAAATTTTTGCCATGACCGCCGCAGTAAAAAAACCAATATTTGCTTACAATACCCTGTTTGTTAAATATGGGGCAATTTTAACCATTGCAGCCGATTTACCAACTATGGGGCATCAAGCAGCCTATTTAGCACAAAGTATTTTGGAACAACAAGCAAATAGTATGGAGGAAAAAATTCAACTTCCAGCTGGTTCACACATAACTTTGGATCTGAAAAGGATAAAGGAATATGGCATAAATATCAATCACTCTGCCCTATCTTCAGTGGAGAATGTTATTCAATAAATGTTATTGTCAATACTACTGTAATCGATAGAACGGTCAATATAGCAATTCGTTTAGAAACTCAAACCAAACCACCAGTTTTATTTAGCTAAGAAGTTGCTAATAAAATTAACCATGCCCAATTGAAGGGTGTAGAACAAGCGGTTACTTTAAATATAGTATGTTTGGTAGTGAGATTTTTGGTAGTCCTAAACTAAGTAGTGGTAAAACTACTAGATTTTTGAAACATAGCGGGTTTTTTGAAGTCATCACTACATTATTTAGGACAATCAATTTTTGATAGTCTTGCAATGCGTAGTGATAAATCTATTAATTTTTTGATATTAAAGGCTACCTAATTTTTCTATCAAGAGATAGTAATTACAGTATTTTTAATTTGCAATGATTGGCAGAGAGAGAGTAAAAGTACTGCCCTGTTCCAATTCGCTTTCAACTATAATCGTACCATCAAGTATGTGGGCAAATTTTTTGGTAATAGCAAGTCCCAAACCGGTACCACCATAACGACGAGTCATCGAAGAGTCGCCTTGGGTAAAATATTCAAACAGTTTTTTCTGTTGCTCAATTGTCATGCCAATACCATCATCAATGACACGAAAAATTACTAATTTATCATCATGTTTTACTTCCAAACGAATTTGGCCATTAGTGGTAAATTTAACAGCATTACTCATTAAATTCAATAACATTTGGTGCAATTTGGTAATGTCAGTATGTAGATTTAACTGGTCATTGAATTCGACAACTAAAGTATTAGCTCTTTTTTCAGCTAACGGTTTAATCGTTGCAACTACTTCATTTAAAACAGTGTTCAGTTCAAAAGTTTCTAAACATAAATCCATCTTACCTGCTTCAATTTTAGATAAATCAAGAACATCGTTAATGAGTCCCAGTAAATGTTTGCCAGAAGTCAGAATTTTTTGCAAATCTGAGATAAAATCATCTTGCTCAAAATCTTCGGCAGTTTCTTGTAACATTTCGCTATAGCCAATGATAGCATTTAACGGGGTACGCAACTCATGGCTCATATTTGCTAAAAATTGGCTTTTAGCTTGATTCGCTATCTCAGCATCTTGACGTGCTTGGTTAGCAACATTTAGTATTTGTAAGGTTTCTAACGCACTGGCACATTGATTGGCCATAATATGAATAAGGTCTAAATCATCTTGACCTAGATGTTTGGCATTTTCTAAATAAACAAAACCGACTGGCTTTTGATTGATTTCAAGTGGAAGCAAAAGTGCATTTTTTGGCAATGTTTGATCATCAGGTTCACCAATTATCTTTTTTAAACAAATTTGCCGAATTTTCTCGATTTCCTCTGATGCTGTTGCAAAACGACCAATGCTGGATTGAACAATGATTTTATGCTGGTTATCTGCGGTGATGATAAGACCACTATTGACTGCAGAAATCAGGCTGTTTTCCCCTAAATTACATAAACCAATTAGTT
>JAUCGN010000127.1 GCA_030378125.1 Thiotrichales bacterium HSG1
TAACTTTAAGTGATTATCATCAACCAAATATAGCAGTCCAATTTGAGCTTTTAGGTAAGGAGTGATAAAATCAATGATATTTCTGGTCAGAGTATTAATATCTTGTTCTCCACTCATCTTATCATTTAATTGAGTTTGTCCGGTTTTCAACCAATCTTGAATTTTATCTTGGGTTGTCATTTTGTTTAAAGTGTGGGTCATGTTTGCTAAGGCACGTCCCAATCGATCTTGATCAGAAAGTAAAGTTACTTTTTTAGAATAATCTCCGGCAGCGATAGCATTGGCTTGAGCTATAGTATTTTTAAAATTATTTTTCAATTGCCAGGTTGAAATAATTAATTCACCAATTTCATCATTTTTTTGGTACTCAATATGCTCTTCGGTTAGGTTTCCATGAGCTAATGATTTCAAATGTCGATTAACGGTTAGTAAAGGAATTATAAAAATTTTGGTAAACCAACCACTGATTAAAAATGCTATCATTGCAACTAATATAATTGTAATTAAGAATATATATTTGAAATAACGTATTTTTTCAAAAATAACATTTTTGTTTGTTTGCTTAATTAAGGTCCAAATATCTCCAGTGGGAAGGCGAAATTTTTGATAGGTGGTAATCATATTGTTATCATCCAACATGCCATGTTGATTACTTGGTAAACTAAGTGATTTTAGTTGATTGTTGTGTGGCATATGTTGTTCATGTTCATCAGTTCCATCACCAACATGATATAAATGTTTGTTATCTTGATCAAATAGTAAATAGTGAAAAATAGTGTTATCAAGTTCTGTAGTATTGTGTAAATAACTTATTATATTCTTAAAATTAAAGGTTAACACTAAAATTCCTTGAACAACGTGGTTTTGATCAATAATGGGAGTTGAATAATGAGCGTCATTAAAACCTTTTAGATTAAGCAAGTGACCTTTTTTAAGACTGAGAGCATTTTTAAAATAATCAATATTTTGCTCATTATGTAATTTATTTTCTGGAACTATGTTCGCTTTATTGGATTCATAATTGACATGTAACATTTCTTGACCATCAGTAGCTATTACTTGTAAGCTACTATAATTTTTTTGATTGGCAATAAATGATTGAAATTCTTTTGCAGAACTTATCAACCATTTTTTATTGGACTCATCATTTTCGTGAAAAACGTAAAAACTGGTTAAAAAGTTTAAATGATTAGGAACATCAGCCAAAAAAGCTTGAATTTCAGC
Organism: Thiotrichales bacterium HSG1; assembly: GCA_030378125.1. Classification (GTDB taxonomy): domain Bacteria; phylum Pseudomonadota; class Gammaproteobacteria; order Beggiatoales; family Beggiatoaceae; genus DRQV01. The sequence goes on from JAUCGN010000127.1 coordinate 1,225, forward strand.
AATAACATGTTCAACATTTTGTTTATCTTGATTATAAATATTTTCAACAGATGTTTGAATTGAAAAATAATAACTATAGTATCCAATTAATATAACTGGTAAAATACTTGAAAACAAAATGATGATACGCAGTTTAGCTTTTATACCAATGTTAAAAAACTCTAAATATTTATAAATAGACATAATTATATGGTTAAATAAGTAAATAAATTAAAATAATTAATGTGTTATAATGAGATTGAAGAAAATTCTGAAACCGTCTGTTGATATTTTTGATAGGATTATATAATTTAAAATATTCCTACACAATCTATAAACGTTATTTACATTCTGCTAAAATAGTGCCAGTTGTGTTGAATTGTTAATTAGTTTTAGTTGATTTCAGAAAATATTTAGAATCAAGATTATTTTGGGTAACTTCTCATTATCTACAGGTAAATCAGGTTGATAGATATTCTAATATCTTGAAATAAAACAAATTCCATTTTTTTCATTTTGGTTTTACCTGCCATCAATGAGAAGTTACTATTTTGGTTTGATGAGAGTAGTATTAATATATGTTATCATAAACAATTGGTCACGATTTTGCACTGTTAAACAGAAAGATATTTATTATCAAGTACTGAGACATAAGTTGTAAAAAAATATTTTTTAAAAATCAACAATTTGAATAGTTAACATATACAAAAATTTGTGTTTCAATACTTAACATCTTAATGGTAATTTATTATAAAATTAATCTACTATAGTCATAAATTTATGACGCATTTAATAACTCAAACAGTATTAAGCACAGTTTATAAAAACACAACCTATTGTTAAATTATATCTCCAAAAATAGGAGTTTAACTTATTATTTTTAAGAAAGCTAATTAGTTTTCTTAGGCAACTCTTCCCCGAAATTTTATTCGGGGGTTTTCTTGCGGTTTTTTTTGAAGTTGGCGTGATGATTCCACTAGAAAAAATCATTGTTCTCAATAAGGTTCCTTTGTTTTCAATGTTGAAAACTGAAGACCTACACATGATCTCAACTATTGCCAGTGAAGAGGCATACGAAGATGGACATACATTGTTTTATGAAGGGGATATTGGAGATAGATTATTTATTGTTGTTGCTGGTGAGGTAATGATCCTGAAAAAAAATAAAGATGGTAAAGAAAAACATTTGGCAACTTTGCAAGAAAATAATTTTTTAGGCGAATTAGCATTATTTGATGCTGAAACTCGTACTGCTACTGCTAGATGCATTGGTCCTTGTGTTTTTTTAGTAATTGAACGTAACGATATGGAACAATTAGCCCATGAATATCCAGCTATAGCATTTGGTTTTATCAAAGTTTTAATCAGCCGTATGCGTGGGATGGTTCTTGATAAAAATTAATAATAATATTCAATCTGCTCAATCATGATAGCACGCTTTCTAGGTAACTTACTATCTATAAAACCTAACGAACGGGATGGAGTATTTTATTTTTTCCTAGTTTTATTGGTATTCTCTTTTGGAGCAAGTTTTGCTCGCAGCATTGGTATGACCTTGCTAGTAGGAGAAATGGGTGGTAAAACATTACCTTTAATGTTTGTGTTTATTGACCTATCCGTAATGGCAGGTTCACCAATATATGCCCATTATACCAAAAAAATTAGTGGTTTAGATATTTTAGGATTTTTTTTATTAGCCACTGCTATCTTTTCGATATTTGCCCAATTATTATTTATTCTAAAAGATAACTGGTGGTTGGAACAAGATTGGGTGTATGGGTTATTTTTTGTAGGTTTTTTCTTTTTTTATATCCTAATTAATATTCATATCAGCAGTTTCGTTGCTTCTTATTTCACTGCAGTTCAAGTTAAGCGAGTCACTCCCATCATCAATGCCGGTTTTCCCATTGGTGGAGCTTTAGGTGGTAGTACATTGCTAATATTATTGAGTGTTTTTCACATTCAACCTCAAAATTTAGTGGTAATATTGGGAGCATCTTGTATAGGTGCATATTGGTTGTTAAGAGTTATTAATGCTCGTTTTAGCCCAATTAGAGTTGGCAGTTTACAACCAAATACTTCGCAGTATAAAAACAATCCATTAAGTGAATTATTAGTAGCCTTTAGATATATTGTTGGTTCTAAACTGATGATTTATATGTCATTAGGTCTAATGTTGTTTGTAATTGCCAGTAAAGTTTTAGAATATCATTACCAAACAATTATATATTATCAAATATTTCAAGATGATACTCAACGAGCCAAATTTTTTGCTACTTATGAAGTGTTTGCCAATTTAGCTTGGTTATTTATTCAATTGTTCTTAACATCCCGTATTATAATGAAGTTAGGGGTTGGAGCCAGCAATGTGCTTTATCCAGTATTAGCCGCAATAATGTCTTTTGCTTTACTAATATTTTTTTATCAAGTTGAAGAACCTTTGTCTAGCAGTTTTGCCATTATGTTAGTCTTGGGAGTTTTTACTCAATTTATAAATCAAGAAATGCGTGGAGCGTTACGAACTCCAGTTAATAACCTGTTATTCAATGCAATCCCTCCTAATCAGTGGGGGATTAATAAGGCTTTCCTCAATGGTATTGTATTTCCTATATCAACAGTGACAGTTGGAATCTTCTTGATTTTAATTACCAGTGATAATAATGTTTCAATGATACAGAATTTCTTTCCTAAAGAACAGTTACATTATTTGTTACCTTTGGTTGCTCTTATTGTTTCATTATTGGGAATTTTAGCTGCTTTACCACAGTGGGCAGCTTATAACAAAGGAGTATTCGGTTTACTGAACCGTGAATTATTTAGTCGCCAAACTGATGTTAAATTAAGTGGTTGGAGTAATAACAGTTTAAAACAAGTAATTGAACAAAAGCTGAACAGTGTCGATCCATATCATGTAGTTGCGGCTTTGGAAATGATTCGAGTATTAAGGCTAAATTATTTTATCAATCACGTCGGGGAGTTATTGCTTAAAAGTAAAGTATATAAAATTAAAAAACATTGTATTAATACTTTAGCTACCTTGCCACAATCAAGCATTAGTGTTAATTATTTGGTTGATGCATTACAAACTGAAAATGATGCTGATGTTTTGCCTTTGATTTTAAAAAATTTAGCAAAATTTCAACTAGTTGACTTCAATGATACGATTGAAAAATTGTTAATACACCGGGATACAAGGGTATTTGTGGAAGCTTGTTTATGCCTACATAAACATCCTAATTATCAATATAAAGATTCGATTGAAAGGAGGATTTTATCTCGTTTACAGAGAAGTAGAGGCACAAGAGATACCGCTCTTTATTTATATGCTTTAGGAGAGTTATGTCATTCTTATTATAGTAGCCGGGTATTATCATTTTTAGAAAGTGATGATAGTAAAGTTCGATTAGCCGCATTTACTGCTTTTGTTCGTATGCTTGAAGGACAATTGGAATCTCACAAAGAACTACTTATCAAAGCTTTGAACTCACAAGATAAAGATATGAAAATTGCCGCCTTAAGGGCTTTGAAGGAGTGTCAATCTTTAGATGATTGGCATCCCATCATAGAACTTTTAGGAGCAAGAGATCGTACTATGGTTGCTGAAAGCAAAGAATTATTACGTCTAAGTTTGGGAACTTGTAAAGATGCATTAATAAGTCATGTTTTTTCCGATAAAATATCAGTACAACAAAGATTTGAAATTTTATCTCTTATTTACTCTAAGCTAAATTCTGAACAGCATATACATTTACAACAAAAAGCAGATGAGTCACTAAAGGAGTTTGTAAAAATTAATGGACTGTTGAAGTTACATGAATCTCTTGGTTATGCTGGTAAAGTACATGACTTAATAGCTAAAGTTCTACAAGAAATAGCAGAAGAACATTTACAACATGTATTAACTATCATAACTTTTGCCTCTGATCAAAATATTGAATTTTTCCAAAGGGTAAGTAGAGGAGTTTTATCGTTAAGCCGTGCTAATCAAGGCAATGCACTGGAAGTATTATCAAATGCTAAAGAAAAATACTTAGTTTCAAGACTGCTTAAATATTTTGACGAACGTTTAACTGATATGAAGTCAGTCACTCGTATTTACATTGCCCTATTTGGGGAAAAGCATCATTTGAATGAAAGTAATTATGAAAA
>JAUCGN010000013.1 GCA_030378125.1 Thiotrichales bacterium HSG1
GCTGGGCAATTTTTGAGTAAGGTAATTGCTAATTATCAGCCACAAAAAACCAGCAATCGCGAAGAGTTTCTGCAAGTTGCTAAAGAGACAGATCTTGCGGAAAAAGATAGCAAAACTGGAGCAAAAAGCTTTACCGATGCCAATGGTCGTTTTAATGTGAAAGTGTTTGATGACCAAGGCGAATTTGAGATTAACGATGTAACCGTTAGTGGAGCATTTGAGCATGAAAAAACTTATACTACTGATTAAATATTTGCTAATAACAATAACGTTGCACGTCACTAGTGTGGGCGCGTTACCACCAAAAGCTCCTTACTTGCAAGAAATACAGTTTGAAGGTTTGCAGGGAACTGCTAAGTGGGATAGTAATTACTCCCAAGTGGATGGGTATCGCCTGATATATGCAAATTATCCTAGTTTTACCAATATTGATGTTATTGAGCTGGGAGTTTTAACTAGTTACCAACGACTATTACAAAATGGTGATGCGCTTTTTGTGGCAGTCCAAGCCTATAATGCAGATGGTGATAGCGAATTATCCAACATTAGACATTTTAAGTTAGATAAAAGGATTGTCGCTTTATTACCACTAACCGCTGCTAAGGGGAAATTAGCTTCTGGATTATCAATCAAGGCAGGGATAGAAGAGGCTTTAGCAAACGGTCTATGGGCAGATAATGCAAAAAGGGTAAGATGGGAGATAGTTGATGCCACTAGCGAGATCGGGAAATTTAGTGAGAGCGAACAGTTGAAAACATTATATTATGGTGATGTATTGCCAGACAGAATTACCACAAAAAATGTTAGGGGTTATGTGAATGATCCAGATGTACTGGCAATTGTTACTACTTCAACCGCAGCTTCTCTTGCCCTAACTTCGCAAACGGTTGAGAATAAGCCATTAATTATTGCCGGAACGGCGACTTCCACCATCCTTGAAATAAATGATAATCTGATGATGATGCCAGCTTCTAATAAACATCAAGCTGACAAGATTTACCAAAAATTTTCTCAGGATAGCGAGACAGAAAACCGTTTGCTGAAATATGCAGTTGTGTTAGATAGTGATATTGATATTGTTGCCTATAGTTTTGATTTATATATGCTTTTGTTACAAAATGCCTTCGATAAGGAGGTGTCTATTCAACAACAAGCTAGTGATACTGGCGATACTTCAAAACCATTTGCCCAATTAGTGGGTACACTGGTATTTGATGGAACTGAAGAGCAAGCTGAGTTATTAGCAAGTACTCTTGATGTTTTGGCTGCGGACGTTGTTTTTCACATAGGATTTTCAAGACTTTTTAAGATGCTTTACAACAAGCGGCCCAATTTAACATGTATAGGCTCTGATGGTACCCATAGTTATAAGGACTACCAAAATGGTGATGTTATGGTACTTGCTTTAGAGGGTGAAGAGTATCTTGATAAAGCATCTTATAATAATCATGGCTATGATACTGTTGGTTTTTTGGCTCAAATGTTAGGGGAATTGAGTGTTCTTGAATTAAGACGTGAGCGGGTTTTACAAAAGACTCAAGAAACTACTTATGTGGGTCGTACTGGTACTAAAGGTTTTGTAGAAAAGCGGGGCAGTTACAATATTTTGAAGGCTACCCCAATTGGCTGGAAAAAAATCAACTGAGAGGAATAAATTAAGTGAATACAAAACAAACTATAGGAAGTTTCCTGCTTCTTATATTATTATTTTTATCACAACTGACTATGGCTTTGCCACCTTCTAAGCCGGGGATATTTCTCCATAATGAAGGTTCAGTTGTAACGGTTCGTTGGTATGCAGAAAATGCTGATGGTTATCGGTTATTTTATGCTCCTTATCCGGAAACAGAACCGGTAGAAATGATCGAGATGGGTACAAGAACAGAGTATTCTCTGCGATTGCCTGAAAATTCAGCCTATTATGTAGCTGTACAGGCTTATAATCAAGACGGTGACAGTCCTTATTCTGATAGCAAGTATTTTATTCTTGATGAATTTGCTTTGATGGATAAAGTTGATGTGGATCCAGATATTTTACCGTTACGCTTTGATCATGTGGCAGTGGATGGTTACATTGCTTTTTTGCCTACTGAGGCAGATGCTGAAGAACAGGCACAACGTTTGAGAACAGCACATAGTACAACTAATCGTTCTGAGCGTGCTAGTCAGCTTGGTTCGCCGGTTTTTTATGAGGATGGCAAAATTGGGTTGCGAGTTGATATTGCGCCCGGGGTAGTGGAGAGGGATTTGCTCTTGAATTTTTGCTTGGAAATAGGGGATGAATGTCGAACCTTATTGGCGTGGGATGATGGCACTGTTGGTTATGAGGAAACTCTGTTTGTACCTTCAGTTAAAACTGACGTGGAAAAAAGCCTTTATGCAGATTTGTTGATGCCTTCGGAAGTCATTACTGAATTGCGTAATCTTGTTAAGGTACCACGAGAGTTTAATTTGCGGATCACCGCGGTTAATTCGGTTAATCCACAAAATATTGCTGTACATGCGATAAATGTACCAATAGTTGATGTAGGTGGTCGCCAAATTCGTCGTGAAAAGGGAGAAGGAAAGATAACGTTTTTGGGTAAAAACTTTGGTAGTGACAAATTTGGTGCTAGGTTTGAGATAGGTATGGAACTATATCCCTATGCAGGATATAAAGTTAGTAGAACAGATACTCACACTAAAAATGAAGAAGGTAAAATTGAAACAAAAACTGAAAAAGAAAAAAAATTCACTGCTGGTATTCAAATTGGTCCAGAATTATCCCTAAAGACTACTTTATTTGGAAAAGAACTTACAATGATTAGTGGTGGATTAAAGTTTACCAAAAATATTGGCCAAAATTTATCCGTTACTACTGAGTTAACGTTGGTTGATCTTGATTTAGGCAAGGTTGGAGATACCATTGATGCTCTTGGAAAAATCGTTAAAGTTTTGAAACCTTTTTTGGAACCTGAGCAAGCAAAAAATTGGGATAAAACAATGGAAACATTAAGAAAATTTCCAATAGGTACGTATTGCAAGAGTGAAGGAGGGTACAAACTTAAAAATCAATTGCCTAAAGATGAGCAAGAATCTTGTTCTGCAATACCTGAATTTATAAATGAAGAAAGTGAAGGTGAGGATAAGAAGGATAACTCAGTAAGTGAGAATCTACCTAACGCTTTGATTAATATACCATTAGCAACAGCTATAGGTTATAATGGTACCTTTCTAGTTTGGATTGTTCCAGTTAAACTATCAGCTGGTATCAATGGTACTGTGGGATTTAAAGGTGGTGGCGGTCTTGACACCGGACCAATAGTGTTAAAGTTTACTGCTGGTCCTTACGCAGAGCTAGGTGCATATGCCTCTGCAGCAGTAACCTTATATCTGGCAGAAGCTGGCGTAAAAGGTGCGTTGACGATTATTACGGAAATGATTCAGCTTAATATGCATGTTCTCATCACAACAGAACCAAAGATTGCTGGAGTAATAAAGAATATTCTGAGTGGTCCATCTGGCAGTATATCACTTTATGCAAAAGCTTATGTACCACGTTGGGGAATGCCTCCTTGGGAACAAGAAGAATGGTTGTTGACTCTGATTGATTGGAAAACTTTTACTAGAGAAGACAGTTTGGTGAAATGGGGAGGGTATACGGAAACGTGTGGGCCACCAGAACCTGAAGAAGGGAAAGGCAAACTAAAAAGTATAGAGTCGTTATCATCTTTTTCTAAGGTATGCAAACCTAGCTGGCCTAGTTGGGATTCTGTGGGTATTTCAGAAACCGGCGAAGGCGACGGTAAAGTAGGTGGAACGGTAAATTCACCGGGTGGGGTTGATATACCAAATCTTATAACAGATGAACCATCTGATGATGCAGAAGGATGGGCCTGTTTTTATATGGAAAGTGGCCAAAAACCTAGTTTCTGTTTTTCAGCAAACAAGGCTGAACCTGTAGTTGGATTCAAATTTTCGGGAGCTTTTAATGACAAAATTAAAGAGATAAAAGTTTGGAAAAACACCATAGTGTCTACTTATCAAGATATGGAGTTCAATGGAAAGGGTATATTTGTGCAGGGGCCCAGTTCTGGTGGTCCAAAAACGCATAGTTTAGATCGTCAGAGGAAGCTTATTGGTATTGGTACAGATACTGTTTACGATATGAGTTCCGCTAAAATCATTTATGATAAGGAGCCTGATTCATCTGAAAAAGGATGGGCTTGTTTTTATGAAGATGCTAGATATGAAGGTAAGCGTTTTTGTTTGCGAGTGTTAGAAGGGAAAAATACTTATAAAATTTCTGATGTCAACCAACATATAGCAGGTTTTCATGATGAAATCAGTTCTATCAAAGTTGGTTCACAAACAAGTGTTACCCTTTACAAGGACGCTAAATTTAAAGGTGACTCCAAAATTCTTCAAGGTTCAGGTTATGTAGGTAATTTCAATGACGAAGCTGATTCTGTGGAAATATTCTCACCTGCACTAACAGGATGGGCCTGTTTTTATGAACATACAAATTTTGGTGGTAAGGAACAGTGTTATGAAATAGAAACTGGGCAAAATGGTCGTTGGGTTCCTTGGGTTGGTGACAATATGAACGACGAAATCAGTTCTATTAAAATGGGACCAAATATAGAAGTTGTAATTTATGAACACTCAAATTTTGGAGGAAATTCCAAGACTTTTAATAGCTCAGGATATGTGAGTGGTTTCAATGATGAAGCGAGTTCTTTAAAAATTAGATTCAAGTAAGTTACAACTGAATTTTTTATTTTGAATGTTGCAATCTTTGGTAACCGAAAGATTTATAGCTTCGTTCAAAATGATACCTCAGTTAAAAGTGTGGGGTGGCAGAGAAGATTGTCCACCCTACATGTAATTCATTGAATTTATTATCCACAATAAACGTTGGTTATACTGATGTATATCCCAACTCCCCATTTTAATCAACCAATACGACAATAAAATTCAATAGTATGTTTATTAAAAATAACTTCAAAGTTATCATCTTTTTACTCATCGGTATTTTGCTAATTGTAAGTGGTTGGCTTGCTTACCAGCAATGGTTCATAGTCCCACCACCGCATGAGATTGTTGCTCCTATTACTCATCCTCCCTTAACGCAAAAAATAGTCGTACCTCCTCCTATTATTAAACCAACAACACAATTGTCTTTACAATGGCAACCCGGAGATAAACAAACTTACCAATATCTCCTCCAAGCCAAAATTAAAACAAATATTGGTTTGGCAGCAACTACACCTAGTTGGCAAAAAATGGATTTAAAAGTGCAAGGTACACTCAATATGCGTGTATTCAAACGGGTAACTCAAGGCCAATTTATTGGTTTCCAACTATCTCCGGCTGAAGTGACATTTTCAGGACAATCGGTTCCCCAATTTGAAGCACTATTTCAAACATTTTTCGTAGCCATATTCTCTCCCGATGGCAAACCTTTACGTTTCCATTTTCCAGCAAATATTTCCTCCAACGACCAACCTTTGGTTGCTGAAATTATCAATGCCGTACAAACAATAGTTCCATCCCAAAATAAAAAACAATGGGAAAGCGAAGAAAAGCACAATACCGGTCATTACCGTGCCCATTATACCGTATCAGATAAAGGTGTAATTAACAAACAAAAACTGCTTTACACCAGTATTACTTTACAAAAAAGAAATAACTTGCACCAAACTAGCAATGTTTCCAATCTTACTGCTAAAATTAAAAAATCTCAGTTTGAAATAGAATTATCTAAACAAAAAAGCTGGTTAAAACAATTTAATGGTTATGGAGAAGTTGAAGTCTATATTAGTTCAACTATCGTATCGACAAATTCATACCTAATCAAATTGATGCATTCCAATGCACCATTAAATCCCAATTTAGCCATCTGGCAAGCACCAGACGATCCCAACGAAGTACTAGCAATCTTTGCCAAACAACAAGGAATTAGCAAAGATGTGTTGGCCAACCTTGAAAAACAAAATTTAAAGAAAAAATTCGCCCATACTAATGTCAAAGAACTAACAGACAATATCGTTCTTGCTACATTGAATAATGAATCACCGGGGGAAATGTCCGCACATTTTATTCAACTCGCAGAATATTTACGTGCTTATCCTGAACATACTCGCCATATTTTACGACAACTACAAACTAGTAATGTACCACTTAAAGCCAGTGCCACACTTATTTCAGCCTTGCAAACTGCCGGTACTCCAGAAGCTCAATATGTATTAGCAGATATGATTAGTGGTGCAGAAATCGTTAATCCAGCTTATGTATTTCAAGGTGTAATAACAACAACAATGGTTTCAGAACCTTTGCCTGAATTAGTGGATTCTTTATGGACACAGCTAGAAAATGCAGAAATAGATGGCATGTCTGACCTTTCATTGCTCGTATTGGGTGCAGCCAGTGGTAATCTACAAAAAACCGGAGAGTCTGAACGAGCCACAGAAATTGATCAACGTCTATTCGACTACTTGCAAGAAAATACTGACAATAAAGATAGCAATGCTACCTTTGATGAAGAAACCGTATTACGTTCATTAGGCAATACCGGGCGAACCGATTTATTACCAACAGTAGAACCTTTTTTCAACGCAGAGAACCCTGAAATTAGGGCAGTCGCTTATAAAAGTCTCAGACACGCAGATGATACCCAATCCCGGGAAAAATTAGTAACAGCTTTACGTGAAGATAAAGAATTACATGTACGATCTGCTACACTAGAAACACTTGTTAAACGCCCAGACAATAAAAAATCAGTAGATGCAGTGCGGCAACAAGTTGTTAATGAACAAAATGAAGGGCTGAGAGTTGAAATGTTACGCTTTATAGGAGCCAATAAAACTCCCAAGGTTGTAGAAACCTTACAACAACAGCTAGAAACGGAAACATCACGGCATATGAAAAAAGAAGTTTATCGAGCATTGTTTGCAGAATGAATTTTTCTGCTTTTACTCGACTATCAAGTTTCTGATTCAAAAAAACATTAGTAACTTCTCATTAACAGTAGGTAAAACCAAAATTTAAAATATGGAATTTGTTTTATTTCAAGATATTAGAATATCTGTCAACTTGGTTTACCTGTAGATAATGAGAAGTTACGGATTTAATACGAGCATTACCTGAAGTAGGTTGGTTTTAGCCTGTAATGTCATACATATGATGCTTTTAGCATTACATATATAACACTACCAAATTATTAATATCTGTAATTAATTTTTTCTTAATAGTCGACATCCAGTACCTTGATTATGTTTAATTGACGAGATTATTCCAAATTAAAACCTAAACCCTGTAAACGCTTTGCTAATATAGACCTTTCTGCTGGTATTTGAATAGTTAGTTGACTAAACTCTCTACGCAGAGGATAATTTTTCCTTAACTTATCAAAATTAGCATTCGCTTGACTTAAAGCAGTACTATCCCGCCGTATGTCATAAGAAGACATGACTGCAATATGAACTGCAACATCATCATCTATAGTATTAGAAAATGAAAGACGATTAACTGGTGGTGGCGGAAGCTGTGGATGCCAACTAGGTTCTTGTTGAAAATGCTCACATATTTTGGTATACAACATTTCAGTACCACGAATTTTACCATCCAAACTATACCCAGCAATATGTGGAGTTGCCAAAGCCACCTGTTGTAATAGTAACTTATTAATATTAGGCTCATTTTTCCACACGTCTAACACCACAGTCAAATTGGGACGAGCTAACAAAGTTAATGATAAAGCAGATTCATCTATCACTACTCCTCGCGAAGTATTGATTAAAATAGCATTATTTTTAAGTTTAGATAAAAATTCACTATTAACTAGATGATAAGTTGGATAATCACCACCTTTTTTTAATGGGACATGTAAAGTAACAATATCTGCCGTTAGAACTTTATCCAAATCAACATAATCAGTGTTTTCAAGTAGAGGATCATGTACTAAACATTGGATTTCCAAGGCTTGTAATTTTTTTAATACTCTTGAACCAACGTTACCACAACCAATAATACCAACGGTCTTATCTCTGAGACAAAAATTTTGTCTTTCAGCAATCACTAATAATGCACTTATCACATATTCAGCAGCAGCTGTAGCATTGCTACCCGGAGCATTGGCAAAACCAATATTATTTTCTTTTAGATAATTCAAATCAACATGGTCGAAACCTATAGTTGCTGTACCTACGAAACTCACAGAACTATTAGCTAATAACGAGGCATTTATTTTCGTAACGGAACGTACTAATAAGGTCGTTACTCCCGTTAAATCAGCACTGCTTAAGTTGCGACCATTAACAGTATTTACTTTACCAAAAATGCCAAAGGCATCTTGTACCAATGGTATATTTTCATCTGCAATTATTGTATACATTTAATAGCAATTTTTTAATTTGGTAAACCAGCTTGTGCATAAAACAACATGGATACCTGACAGGTTAATTATTTTAAGTATAGTTCCCAACATTGTTCGTTGGGAATGCGTACCGTGACACTCTATAATCACTCCAAATGATGTAAACTAATTCATCAAAATTCCATATGTTTACGTCGTTCTTCCATCATGTCACTAATGATAGGTCTAAAGATAATTTGCATGGCAAAACCCATCTTACCGCCTGGTACTACAAGAGTATTTGGACGTGACATAAAAGAATCGTGGATCATAGTTAACAAATAAGCATAATCTTGATCTCGATACTTATTGAATCTAATTACCACTAAACTTTCATCAGCAGTCGGAATTCCACGTGCAATGAATGGGTTAGAAGTATCAACCAATGGAACCCGTTGGAAGTTGATATGGCTATGAGTAAACTGTGGAGTTATATATTTTACATAGTCAGGCATACGACGTAATATTGTATTAGTAACCGCTTCCGCAGAATAACCACGTTCATCAACATCACGGCGAATCTTTTGAATCCATTCCAAATTTACACTGGGCACTACCCCAACCATTAAGTCTACCCATTGAGCTACATTAGCTTCTGAAGTAACAACTCCACCGTGCAGTCCTTCATAAAACAACAAATCGGTATTAGACGGAATATCTTCCCAAGGAGTAAAGGTACCCGGTTCTTGCTTGTAAGGTTCGGCTTCATCTTCGTTATGCAGGTATTTACGACTTTGCCCATTTCCATTTTCTGAATAGTTATGAAATAAATTTTCTAACTTATCAAACAAATTAGCATCTGGTCCAAAATGGCTTAGATCTTTACCTTCTTTTTCACATGCGATAACCGCTTCTTTCATGCCAGCTCTATCATAACGATGAAAACTGTCACCTTCAATCACTGAAGCGTTATATCCACCCCGTCTAAAAATATCTTCAAAGGCATTTTTAACTGTGGTAGTTCCCGCTCCTGATGAGCCGGTTATGGAAACAATTGGATGTTTAACGGACATCTTTTTCTCCTTAAAGTTCATGGAAGGAATTATTAATCGTTCACAATAACGGATTTGTGTATAGAATTCAAGTTAATTGAGAATTCTTGTACCAGTCCATAAAGAACGAGTGTGAAAAACAGCTTTGCTAAAACTTTGTTTAGCGACTCGTAAGTGACGTTTAAGAACAAAATCAAACAATAATGGATTATAGTGACGAATTTGTTTTAAAATATCTGCTTGTTGTTCAGTAATGAAATCTTGGTTTTGTAACTGACGTAAGGAGATTAGTGGAATTATTCCAGGTAACGGGTAGTCTGAAGCATATAAAAGACGTGGATGCCAATCGGTACGTGGGATTAAAGTTTTAAGGCTAAAAATTCGATCAGTCTGAGTTATAGCGGATATATCTCCATACAGTAAGCCTTCATAAAGTTTTTCATCCATGAGCCGAGTAAATAAATCAAAATTACTTACTAATGGGCCATGTTTACCTTTATCCGTGTCAATATTTTTCCCAAGCGAACCACAATGGGCGACAACAACTTTCACTCCATGTTCTAAAGCCCGGCGTAAATTTAATGGATTAGCATAGGCTTGAGTATTAGTACCAAACACTGCTTTTTCATCACCACAGTGGCATAGTAATGGTAGACCCCAGTGAGCCATTGCTTGATAAAATCGGTCACAAAGTGGAGAGGATGGGTCCATTCCCATTGCTGGTGGCAACCATTTAACACCTCTCGCACCTTTGATAAAAGCATTTTCTACAGCTTCTACACAATCTTTGCGATAAGGATGGATTGAGGCAAACCATTCAAAATTATCTGGAAATTGTTGGTGGATTTTGGCAGCATAACTGTTGGGAGTGTAGAAAGCGGTTTTAGCTAGTAGACGTTTACCATGTTCGTCATAACTATGGTCAAATGCCAATAAAACAAATTTTATCCCCCGTCCCCACTGCAAATTACGCAAATGGTCAATAAAACCTTCATCTACGGACATGTCTGAGGTTGGACAACTGGCATTGAGATAAAAACGAAATTGAGTATATTGTTTAATATCTAATAAATTTAGAGAATTAGGGTTGACCCATATACCACTATCAGTATCTCCCAAACCAACTAAATGCACATGCCCATCCCAAACTTGGGTTGTGTCTATGTCATGTAAAGCTGATAATACTACTTCATGGTTGGCTAAATTATCTGGTAATTTACCCTTGCAAGCATTAAAAAATTTATGTCCATCAGGCCAATATAATGATTTAATATCTAACGCAAAGGTATCTCTTAACCCAAATCCAAGTAAACTTAGTAAAAAATAACGGCGTTGCATATTGATTTAATAAAGATCGCTACTTACCAACATTTATCACTTGGTTGTTCAGCATTATCATTAGCTATCTTATCACCAGCTTGATCTATAGTAAAAATAATACAACTGGTGTCTTCTGTTTGTGATCTAACGGCTTTTGCAGTTATTGTATAGGTATCATTAGTACCAGTCAAGCTAAGTTCATAATGACCATTGTATATATCTAATTTAGGATTTTTGGATACAAAAGTTTCCCCTTCTTTTGCAAAACCAGCTTGTTGAGCATTCAGACCGACAAGGGTTGTAGCATAACGATTATTTTCAACATAAAAGTTTTCTTGCAGCTGCGACAATTCCAATAGAGATGCTTTTGCTTCAAGGCGGTTACTGGTCAATACATGTTGCCGATAAGAAGGATAAGCTACAGCAGTTAAAATAGCTATAATTACCACCACTATCATTAGTTCAATTATAGTAAAACCTTTATCTTTTATCATATGTTTTTTCCAATTAAGATTTGGGTAGTCCTAAACTAAGTAGTGTTAAACCTACTACGTTATTGAAACCTAATAGGTTTTTTGAGGTCATCACTACATTATTTAGGAATACCAAGATTTGAACACTGAAGTATTATTAATAATATTTGGAGTCCAAACTTTAGTTTGACAATACCAAGATAAATCTTAGACTCCAAGTATTATAGTTCATTATTTGGTAGTCCTGCAATGCATAGTGATAAATCTATTAATTACTTGACATTTAACAGCTTTTTTAGAACAAACACTATTCTGTGCAGGACTACCCATTATTTCTGTAACCAAAATATTCTAGTTGGCGGTACAGCTTCTACCAATGGTTGTTCATAACCAACTTGTACTGCTCTATCTCCAGTATTGGTGTACATAACAACCGGATCAAAGGCTAAGGTAGAAACATCTAATGAACGATCAGAACCTTCATCACCACGCTTATCTTCATCGAACTCCTCACTTTCACCTTCTTCTTTCTTATCAAAAGCCGGTCCACCATCTAACAAGTTGATAGCATAAAAACGACTGGTACCCGGATTAAATGTTCCACAACTACCACTGGAAGTTTTACCAGAAGAGTAAGATGGTGGTACATAAGTAATGAAAATTACATTATTTTCAACAATAATTGGCCTACCTAAACCTTTCTCTCCTATCCAAGAGCTATCAGATTCTTGTAGATTAAAATACCAACCATCCTTATCTGTATCTGTCAAATCAATTGTGTTAGATGACCAGTTAGTGACATTAGCTAAATTATTTAATAAGATTGGTTTACTAAAATCAAAATCCTGCTCATTGTCGAGAATAGCATAAAATTGATCATGTGCATGGTATACGCCACCATCACCATTTCCCGGTGCGAGGGGATTAGGTCTAGCACCAGTAACTGCTGCTAAAATATTTTGGCCTTTCAAATTAGCTAAAGCAGGTGGATAAAAGAAACTACGTTTGTCTGGATCAGAACCAGCAGCTAGTTTGGCTATGACTCCAGCTTTTTTTGGATCATCATCCTCTTTATCCAAATCAATTCTCCACAATTGACCACCAACATCACCTACATAAATTCGATCAGTAACACCATCTCCATTAGTATCTTGTAAAGATAGATCGGAAGGGATCGCATATTTCATGTCTGGCAATACTAAATCAGCACCATCATCATTACTAGCCCACCATAAAAGCTCACCACTTTCTGGTTCTACCATATAAATAGCATTACCCATAGTAATTTCTTTAGCTGGATTGAATTTACCTTCTTCTTCTACAATCGGATCATAACCACCACCAAATACTACCAATCTACACCAAGGATAGTTACAATAACTTGAATTAACCTCTGTTATATTAGGGGCTGACCAAGTTTGCCCCAATTTATTAAAGCCATTTTCACCACCTTTAACAGTCCACATTAACTTAGGCAATCCATCCTTATCAGTTACATCAAGTGCATAGATATTTCTGCCTCCACGCCGCATACCAACAAACATGGTAGCAAAGTTACCGTTAGATGGGATAATTTTTCCATCACTAGTATTAATGAAAAAAGTAGGAGTAGCGTCAACACCATAAGCATGAGTATCACCAACTTGATCTTTCATACCTAGTTGATTAATTAACAGTTCTTTAGGTAAGAAAGACCATTTTTCTTTACCAGTAGCAACATCATTCATCCTAATTAGCCCATCATTAGTACCAACGAATAATCGGCTTTCTTCATGAGCATAACTTCCATCTTCACCTTCACCGGTTCCGTCATAAAAAATTACCCTAGGGGTGCTATGCAATGGGTCAGAAAATGCCCAACGGTCACCATCAGCAATTCTGATAAAATCACCTGATTCCTCTTCTTCAGTATCTCCCTCTACCGGTTCGTCTACCGATTCATCTACCGGCTCGTCAGTAGTAGTAGAAGAACCCTCACCTTCAGTGACATTTTTACCAATAATCCATTTTATCAAATTCTTAGCTTTTTCTTCCTTAGCAGCAGCCTCAGCAGCTTCTTCTTCAGGTGTTTTTGCAACTTCATTTTCTCCATCACCTGTACCACCTGCCATAAGCTCATCAACTAGTTGTTTTTCAAAAGAGGTAGTTGCAGAATCAAATTCTTGAATTCGATAGTTGCTTAAATTAGCATTGTTGTTAATGTTGGGGGTTAAAACACCCAAATAGGTATAAATTTCCCTTTCATCACTGTCTAATTCACCACCCATACCACCTGCTGTCACATTACCACCATCACCCGGATCACTCCAAAAACTAGTGCTTCCATCAGAAATTTGACCCTCTTCATTGGTGGCTTCATTACCGTTAGCATCTTTTAAGCTACCATCTTTATACTGGTATCTTTTGATGTTACCATACCAACGAGGTTCAGGTTTAGGTCTGAATACAGAATAATAAATATCGTCTTTATGTCTCAAATTGTTGAGATTGTTAACCGATATACTTGGTGCAGCAAATGAACTATTAGTTGTTGTTGCTTGAGCACTTATATTGCTGAAAGCGGTTGATAATTCTTCGACAGTTTTGGCTAAATAAAAATTACGTCCACTACATTTTTCATCATTACCGCCTCCGGGCGAAGCCAATCGACATAGATAGTCAACTGCTTTAAGATTATCTGTAGTATCCTCTAAATCTTTGACGTACTCACCAGGTACTGGAACAAGCTGAGATTTGGCTATATATTTGATTGTTTTACCGCTAGTACTAATCGTTGTGGCACCTTCAGTTGTATCAAAATATCCTCCCATTTTAGGTCCAACAACATAATCCTCTCCCACTTTATATTTACCTAACCAAGCAGTTCCTAATTGGAAACCAATAGTATGAACAACTATGTTTTTCTTTTGATTCAAATAATCAGCTAAATCAATACCACATTTTTCACTTCTGGAAATGTCAACTACTTTTCCGTTTAGGATAAAAGAGTCAACACATTCATCACTACCCAACAAGGATTTAACATTAGCACTTTGGTTAGCAGATTGTTCTGCATTAACATTAGCTCTACCATCTGTGAGTAATACAATATGACTACTTTGACAACTACTAGTTGACTGAATCGGAGGTGTATATTTTGCCGAACCAGAAACTACTTTCTCGCCAGCACACTCACCTGCATAAGGATTCATATTAATATTACAGCCACCTGGGACATCATTTTCGCTATCATGTGTAGCTGGATGGCTAACTAAGTGAAAAGATCGGTTATTACGGGTTTTTCCATTAACAACATTTTTACCTAAATAATATTGAGCTGATTCAAACAACGCACCAACAATTGGAGTAGAACTATTAGGGATTCGCATCCTTTTGACTAAGGTTTGCAAACGTCTGCGTACCGTCAAAATATCACCCTCACCATCTTCTCCTAATTTACCTTTAATTTGGATACGCAAACTAGCAGCAAGAGCTTGATCTTTATCGAAGGCAATTATATCTCGTCGGCCGGAACCCTTTACAAAGAAAAAAGCATCATTATAGGCTTCCCATCCTGGTTGATTAACTATCTCCTGGAGTATACTAGCGAGATTTGGTGTTCGATAAGTTTTGCCTTGTTGCCAAACACCTGGTTCCCATTCAACAGTGCTGGTTGCTTTCCTTGAACTAAGGTCAAAATCTTCGCCAGAAAAGTCTTTTGGTTCAGAAGACAGTTCACCATAAACATTGAAGGTAGCATTGTCTTGATTAGGATTTCCTTTTTTGGCATTTACTATCAAATGGGCCCCAACAACTTCAGCACCATTACCGATAGGAAGTGACCTAAAATGAAACCCGACTAAACGTTGCTCTCCACTACGCACACCGGTTTCCAGTTCATGACTCAGCATAAATACTTTACCGTTTTCAGTACCACTTATTTTTTCTTCTCCATCATCAAGTTGTTCTGAAATTTTAGAATAATAGGTTTGGTTTACACAACCACCACCTGGTTTTATATCTTCAGTATCAAATCTAATTCTAAGTTCTGGAGAAAGTCCAGACATATAGTCAAATGATGAAGCTTTACGAATTGAGGTTAAATCATCTGAAGAAATAATAAACGCTAAGTCACCACCACACCAACTACTACCATCCACAACTTCTTGGATAACAGTTTTCAACTCTGGGCTTTCGTAAGTTAATCCTTTGCTCCAACTATTTGGCGACCATGATACTGAGGCACTTGTTAGACTACGATTGCTTATATTAGATGGCTCTTCAGTAAACACGTCAGCAGTGGTAGATTCAGCATGAATAGTGAGATTTGTACTACTACTATTATCCTCAGCACTGGTAAAAGTTATATAAGCACTTTCAACTCTAGCACCACGCGGTACATCAATAGCTTCAAATCGTAATCCTACCTTTTGTTTTTCAGCTATTTCTTCCTCAAAAGCAATTTTATAAGCTATTTCTAATCTAGGAAGAGTTGTAGTATTTGTGTTAAGATCAACATACGGGGCAATATTTCCACCAGTAGAACTATGTGGGTCTAGTGTTGTGACAACCCTTCTAAATCCAACGCTATCAGGAAGTTCTTCATCTGAATCTCTAGTAGCTTCTGTCGTGAAGATAAAAACTACATTATTTTTTCTTTTCCAATCATCTCGGTCAATTACTTTCTGTAAAATGGTAGAAAGGTCTGGAGTAGTAAATTTAATACAATCAGGATCGGTTATAATACCATTCTCATCTTGAGTACAATATTCACTTGGTGCATCTCCCTCGCCTTCCCAAATATTTTTTAAACCATCAGGTAGACTACTAACTCCATCCCAACTTGTGTTTTCATCCATTGCAGACGGTAACTGTGGAACGTTGTTCCATTGTATTTTTGGTGTTATTCGGTCGCGTATGTATGTACTGCTAGCTGGTTCTGATGGCTCAAACAATCCATAGCTATTAGTAAAATCCCTAGGATTACCCAAGTCTTCAGCATGTATGGATAAATTTAAATTTTTTTTACCATATGTAGTTGAATCAGTACCATTTTGGTGAGTAAAAATAATTTTAGCACTAAGGATTTCAGCACCTTTTGGAAGTCCTAATTTTTCAAAATGTACCCCAACTATAGCTTCAGTCCCTTCACAGACGAATTTCTGTCCCGTTACACATCTTCTGCCAAGACGGATTTGTGTGTCTTCTAAATTATTTTTCCACCCAACAGCAGCATCGAAATGTCTTCTTTGATATTTTAAATTATCTTTGCTTTCAATTATGGAGGTAATGTTTCCAGTGCTTTTCCAAGTTATGCGTAATTTAGGGGGCATAAATCCACTAGTATTGTCGCTGGAGTAAAAACTTCTGCTTTTACTTACGTCAGGAGAATTGTTATTACTTTTAAGCAATATAACTAAACTGTTATATGGGTGCTGTTTATCAATCCCACTATTCCAACCATCTTGATCTATTATTGCTTGAACAACATTCTTAATGTTGGGACTATTAAATGTTTGCCCATTACTAACACTTGGTATTTCATTCCAATCATCTTTCACAGCACTACCATTCTCATCGGTGATAAAAGGGAAGTTAGATGTTAGATAAGCTGGGTCATATGTGAATTCTTTTCCAGATGGATCTCTAAAATACAAACCATCATTAGCGGCTGCGTAAATGCCCATGTCAAAATTATCAATTGCAGTTTGTGAACTATCACTGGTAAACTCAATATCAGCACCGATAACTTCTGCATTTTGAGGAATATTAATGTTCTTAAACCTCAATCCAACTAATACGTTAGTATCAACCGGCACTTTATTGGAATCTGTTGGTCTAGTACCTAAATAAATCGAACTATTACCATTTGGAATTCCCTTGAGAAGCATTTTATGATTGCTGTCTAAAAGTTCTTCTCCATCATTTGCACCATTATCCTCACCAACAAACACAGTGGTAGTAATAGAATCTCCATCTACCTCATTGCCCCCATAGGAAACTACCTCATTTTCTCTGGTGGTCATATCTAAGTTATCGTCATATAAAAACATTTCACCAGAATCTTCATACTGTTCAGCATCATCTGAGTTTTGAACGATAGATACAGTGATATCCCCCATAGAATCTTTCTCTTCACCTTCCAATTCACTAACATCTTTATCAATAAATTCGACTGGAAATATAATTGGAGCATTCACCGGTGGCTGTGGAACTTTATTAAGTGCTGCAAAACGTCCCAACCCCACATTAACATTTTCTATTGTGTCTAACATTTGGTCCAACGCTTCTTTTAATACATCTATACGGCGTTGGTCGGTAGGTTTGC
>JAUCGN010000128.1 GCA_030378125.1 Thiotrichales bacterium HSG1
TTTTTTTTTTTTTTTTTTTTTTTTTTTTAAAGCAAAAGCGGGCATACGGAATGCGGTGGAGTCTGGTGGGCTCGAAAATTGTATTAAGAACCGGATATAAGGGGTAAATAAGGAGAAAAATCCCAACCCCCAAACTATAGCTGTAGCCACCGGTCCCCACATTAAAGATTCTCCAGCTAAACCAGTTGCTAATGAAAATAAACTGGCTATAGTAGTCAAAGATGTGATCAAAATGGGAATAACCCGGCGGCGGGCAGCGTAAACAGTTGCATGGTTAATGCTCATGCCAAGATTTAAGCGATCTCTAGCCGCAGACATCAAAACTATAGCAGCATTGACAGCAATCCCAGTTAAAGCCACTACCCCATATAAAGTGTACATACTCAAAGGGTTCTGGCTAACAATCAATCCAATAATCACCCCCATGAATGCTAAAGGAACTACGGTCAATAATATTATTAAGGGTTGAAAATAACTACGAAATTGAGCTCCCAATATCATATACATAATGCCTAAACCCATCAAGAACAACGCTAACATTGCATCCAAACTTTCTTGAATATCATCCAATTCACCTGAGAAGTCTAAATTAACTTCTGGATAGACAGCTTGTAGCCTATCCTGCCATTGCTGCTGAATTATTTGGTTAGCTTCCACAGTGTTCATCTTACTCTTATCTAACTCTGCCTCTACTTGAATTACTCGTCTCAAATTATAATGACGAATTTCTGACCTAGCCCGTTTAATTTCAGTATGAAATAGCTCTCGTAGTGGTACTGCCTGTCCATTCGGCAAAAAAAACAGATTGTCTAAAAATTCATCTACTTGCTGATAATCACGTTTAGCAGCCCTAACTATTAGTTCAACTTTTTCGCTATCATCTCTTATTTCCGTGATTAACTCACCGTAACCCATGATTGCTATAGTGCGTAATATTTCTTGTGGAGAGATTTTAAGCTCTTGAATTCGTTGTTGATTAATCCGTAAACTAAGCTGCATCCGACCTTGCACATCCGTATCATTAATATCACTCACTCCGGGCATAGTTGCCAATAAAGCCTCTAAATCATTGGTGGCAGCTCGTAAAGTAGTAAAGTCATTACCACGCACCTTTAAACTAATAGGTCTACCTGCTGGAGGTCCATCTTTCAATAGTAAAATACTGATATTTACCGCTCCCGAAACAGCTTCAATATCGGAGCGCATTGCTGCAATTATATCTTCAGAACGCCGCCGTTGATTTTTATCTGGATTAAGACTGACCATAACCTGCCCCCAATGTTCACCAAATAAAACTTCTGTTTCGGTGAAAACTTGTCCAGCATAACTAGCAATATTACGCAATTCATTGGGCTGCATATGGGTTAAAATTTGTTGTTCCACCTTAGTAGTAATATCTAAAGTTTCTTTCATACTAGCATCTGGTGACATTTCTACTGTAACGTAAAAAAGTGGCAAACTATCCATAGCAAAGAAGTTTACTTTGACCCATTTAGCTTGGAAAGCGTAACCAACTCCGGCTACCAAAACAACGATTAATATCACCGCCAGATATGGATAACGGAGCATTTTTAATAGGGATTTGCTGTATAAATGTTGTAGTTTTTTAGTGAAAGCTAATCGCAATTTTTGGCTTTTAGATTGATTGGTAAATTTAACATTAGCAGCAATCACATGGGCTGGCAACATCCAATAGGCTTCAATCAAACTGATAGCAAGAGCGGTGACTACTACCACTGGTACTACTAACATAAATTTACCTACAATTCCCGGCAACAGCATTAAAGGTAAAAAAGAGGCCATAGTGGTTAAAACAGCAGTAGTTACCGGCCAGAATACTTCTTTGAGTGAACCTATTGCTGCATTTAATGTATCCATACCTCGAACTATACGGTAATACATTGATTCTATTACAACTACTGCATCATCAACCAACATCCCTAAACTGATGACAATTCCAAGCAACACATTGTTATTAAGAGTAAAACCTAAACTTTTAATAAACCAGAAAGTAGCACCGATAATAAATGGAATGCCAATACAAGTCAGCAACGACATACGCCAACCTAAAAACAACCATGTGATAACCAGTACCATAATTAATCCTATCAAAGCATTGGTTTGCATGATTTTAATGGCTTGACGGGTAGAGCTGGTTTGGTCATCTAATAGTTCTAGTTTTAATCCTAGTGGTTGCAATAAAATATTACGTTGTTGCATGAATTGATTAAGCTTTTCTACTAAAGTAATAGTGTTAGTAGAAGCTTTCTTCATAACTGAAAAGATAACGCCCGGTTTTTGTTGAAATTTGGCCATAGTTTCTGGCTTTTCCCAACTTCTTTGTACTTTAGCTACTTGATCTAATTGCAATTGCCCGGCTGAGGTTAAGACAACAAATTTGCCTAATTCATCTGCTTGAGTTTCAGAACCAACTAAACGTAATAACCATTGTTGTTCATCTATATTAAGATTACCAGCAGCCACATCTTTAAATAAAATTCTAACACTATC
This sequence comes from Thiotrichales bacterium HSG1, assembly GCA_030378125.1. GTDB lineage: Bacteria > Pseudomonadota > Gammaproteobacteria > Beggiatoales > Beggiatoaceae > DRQV01. The sequence continues at coordinate 2,512 of JAUCGN010000128.1, forward strand.
AGCTATTTGAGTAGGATTTAATCCATATTTTTGTAATTCTTCCAATAATAGTTCTATTTGTAACTGTGGTTTATATAACCCAATAGTATCAGCTTTAAGCACATCTTTTAGTTGTTCTAAATCTTTTTTAACAAGATAGGCTTGTCGCCGCAAAACTTCATCTTCACCGTTACCATTTAAAACTAATGTGGCAGTTGGGAAAGCATTAGCGGTAGTTATTTCTAGGATTAGTGGATTTTCAATTTCGGCGGGTAATTCTTGAGAACTTTGTACTTCACGACGTAAATCATTCAAACGTTTATCATATATTCGTTCTGGAATATCTTCAAAGCGGACTAAGATGGTGGAGATGCTTTCTCTGCTAGAACTGGAAATAAACCTAATATCTTCAACTCGATCCACCACTTCTTCCAATATATTTGTCACCTTGCGTTCTACATCTTTAGCACTAGCCCCGGGCAATATGGCCATTATTTGAATCCAGTTAAAATTAATTTCTGGGTCTTTTTCTCTAGGTAGGTTCAAATAAGTAACTGTACCCATTACTAAAACTAGTACAAAAGCTAAATTAGCAAGGACGTGGTTGGATAATAATGTTGTTAATATTTTATTCATTCATAGTCTGTAAATATGTAATCCTTTCAATTTCTTCAGCAATTACTACATAACGCTGAACATTTGTGCCATCACAAGGATAACAACTAACCAAAGTTAAACGCCTATTTAAACTTGGTTCAACCAGATTAGTCTCCATTTTACCCACTATGTAAATAGCAGCAACTTGATAGTGCCAACGCCCACTATTTAAAGATTCTAACACCAACATGTCACCCAATTTCAATACCTGTAAAAAATTTACCAAAGTATTGCGATGCACTATACTCAACACACTGTTACCAAATTCTCCGGGTAAAACACTATTTTTGGAATGCCCTAAAGCAAAAACTGATATACCATTGTTTATATTTGAAAGTATAACTCTTTCTAAATCTAAACGTGGTACAAACACACGCGCTAAAGGCCAAGTATTTGCCCAAGGCCAAGGTTCAACTTGATGACCACTGCTTTGAGTTCGTACCCATGCTATATGTAATAAGTGATAGGCTATCCAAGCACGAACATCATGTTCCCGGTCAAATTGCCAAACTGTCAAACTTATGACAGCTATTAAGAATATGCCACCCCATTGCAGAGGTTTTTTCATAAATTATTACCTAATTTCAAGTAATTCTAGCATAAAATGCCGTAGTTGCTCGGTTAAAACGTTGTTCTAGGGACTGAGTTTTTTTACTAGGAACAGCACCAATGGAACACCAATTCCACTCTATTTCTTCAGCTTCAAGTTGCGGCTTGGAAATAACTTCAGTTGTTGTACCTTTCATTGCTGCCGACAGACGTTTTACTTGATAAGCTAATCTATCTCCATGTGCATCTGCGGGAGATTCTATTTCAGCTAAAATTTCCATGCGAACACAAAGGTCTTCTTTGATTACAACATTCTCTTCTACACCAACATTTTTACCAGTTTTAATGGCCTCACACACTGCCTGAAAACGTTGTTCTACTTTGGATTCCATCTCAGCTTTATCTAACTTAGCTAATTTATCCCAAGAACTTTGAATAGTTTCAACTTTTTCTTGATTCGGTTCTCTTTCTAATTCAACACAAAAACTAACTTTTTGCTTCAGTAAGTCCAACTGTTTACGTTGTTCTAAAGCCAAATAGCTTTGGTAATGACCCAACACATATCGAGTAGATTTTTTAAACCGATCTTCCATCGCATCTTTAAAATTCTTAGAAATATCTGTTTTATCAAAATACTCTTCTCTTAATTGTTGCCATTCTTCTTGCAGTTTTTTCAATTGGGTTGGAATAGTTTGAACATTTGCATCATCATTTACTAAAACTTCAACCTTTTCGCATAAAACAACTCTAGCTGCTAAATGTTCTTGCCGTTGTTTCTTAGTGATTTCATGTTGTTGTTTACGATGGTTAAATATTGTATCACAGGCTCCTCGAAAAACTTCCCAAAATTCACGTTCTACCCGATGCGTACCCGGAACAACAGTTGCCTGTTTCCACTGTTCTTGTAGTCTTTTAACTTTACTGATAGATGTATCAGTTTTTTCTTTGATAATACCAACAGATTTCTCATCATCAGTGTGTTCAGAGATCGAATCGGTCAGTTCACGGGCAATATCTTCAACTTTATATAGCAACAATAATCGTTCCCTACAATTGCGTTGACATTCAACCTGTAAATGAGATTTTATCAACTCAATAGAATCCGCAAAACGTTGTTGGACAATCTTTTTATCTTTACGATTTGTCACTCCTATTGCTCGCCAATCATTTTCTTGGTTATTGTAAAAACGTCTAACCTCTCGCCAATTTGGCTCCTCCCAATCAGTATTGGCAATAAAGCTTTCCAACTGTTCACATATTTTTTGCCGAGTAAGCAGATTTTGTTGACGCTCATCCGCTTTTTTGTCAAAGTAAGCTTTGCAAGGTTCATAAGCGGTTTGGCAGGCGGCATTAAATCGTTCCCATAACTCTTGTGAATTACCTTGACCTTTAAGTTGTTTCCAATCTGTTTGGGATTTGCGTACCAGATTAGCGGCAGCTTCTAGCTCAGGTAAATTTTCACTCAAGTTCTCCATTTCCGTACATAAATGTTCTCGGTAACGTTGATAAATAGTTTGACAAGCCTTATCAAACCGTTTCCAGAGTTCTGAAGAATAACCAGAAGAACCAAGTTGTTTCCATTCTGCCTGAGCTTTCCTTACTAAACGTAGTAA
>JAUCGN010000129.1 GCA_030378125.1 Thiotrichales bacterium HSG1
CCATATTATCTGGCATATTTACCACCCGCATCCAATCAGTCTGAGTTTGTAAAAAATCACTAGTACCATCGTCAGAACCATTATCAATTGCAATAACCTCAATATCATGCCGGTTTTCTAATAAACGAGATAACTTATTAATGGTATAACGAGTTTCCGTAATTCTATTATAATTAAGGAAAACTATACTTAATTTTGGTTTGTCACACATAATTTATTGATTTTATAAAATTTGGTTAACATATGGATATAACTCAAGTCTTTTGGAAGGCTTTACCCAATTGCCAATACTGATTTTATCATACTTTTTTCTTTGTGTTTGATATTTTTATTTAACTTATTGATTAATATTGTTTATTTGAATAAATAATTCGGTAGTATTATACCAATAATTCAAACAGTTCTTAAATTCAAAATAAAGAAAAATAAGGTTTCCTATATCAAGTTGCTGGAAAAATTGGAGAGTTATATACAAGTGGAGACGGTGCTGGAAAACAATCCTGATATTGCGGTAGCTGGTTCCACTATGTTGCAATTAGATTATCCTTGGAAAATAAATGAAATGGGAGCATTTGTCGACCGAGTAACTGGTAAACTAATATTAAATAGACATTTGGAAACTATTCCTAGTTGGCAAGGTTATTCAGCTTCAGAATTATTAGATAAAGACTATGATTTAACTAAACATTTAGTTCACTGTCAATCTTATACTGATGTCGAATATGTTGCTGCTGCTTCACTGTTAGTTAATGCTAAGGTTGCCAAACAAGCTGGAATTTGGCGAGACTATTTCATCCATTTTGATGATGTTGAATGGTGTTTACGTATGGCAGATATGGGGTATCGGATAGTGGTATCAGCTAAATCATTGATCTGGCATTTATCAGCAATAGCAAAAATTCCTACTTGGATTTTATATTATGATAATCGTAATGTACAAGATTTATTGGCAAATCACGGTTCTTCTCCAACTGCTTTAAAAAATTTACAAAGATATATTCTGAAAAAAGGTGCATATTATCATATAGTTGGTAAACCTGATTTAGCTCAATTACATTACGATGCAGTGGATGATTTCAATAATCAAATCTATGGCAAAAAAGACATAACATTAAAACATACCTATCAAAACAACAACGAAATAGGTCAAGTTTTTATGGATTCTACCATTGAACGGGTTTTAATATCATGGCCAATCAATGTATATGCGATGGGGATTCAGACAGCTATAGTAAAAGCTCAAATACAACGCCCAAAACTACAAATAGATTGGATACCAATACCAGATGGAGAAATATTACCTCAAGTACCACGAGCTAGATTTTTAAAACCAATACCAAAATTAATGTTTATGCGACTGATAAATTATTGGCGATTACGAGGTAATTATGACTTGGTAGTCCAATCTGATTACCAGCCATCAATATTTTTGTCTTGGTTAAAAGCAGATTTACTGTTTATTAATGACGAAACATTTTGTCGAAGGAACCAACCTAAGTTAAGCAATGTATTAAAAGCTATTTGGAAATATTTAACTTATAAGGGAAATAATTGATTATTATGAAACTTTCTATTATTATACTGGCTGCTGGGCTTGGTAAACGTATGTGTTCTAAATTACCTAAAGTGTTACATTGTATTGCTGGTAAACCTTTATTAAAACATGTTATTGACACTGCAATAGGCTTAAAGCCAGAAAAGATTCAAGTTGTGTATGGGCATGGAGGAGAGCAAGTGATTAATACTCTTGATGATTTACCAGTTGAATGGGTGCAACAAGAACAGCAATTAGGTACTGGTCATGCCGTCGCACAAGCTATACCAAATATTGCAGACGATAATATGGTATTGATTCTATATGGCGATGTACCGTTGATTAATCCAGTAAATTTACAGAAATTATGTTCTTCTCCAACAAGTCTCAATGTACTTACAACTAAACTAGATAATCCAACTGGTTATGGTCGAATTGTGCGTAATGATAAAGGGCAGGTAGAAGCTATTGTAGAAGAAAAAGATGCTGATTTTAAAACCAAAATTATTCAAGAAGTTAATACTGGTATACTTGCCACTCAAGCCACTAAGTTACGTTCTTGGTTAGCTAATTTGGATAATAATAATTCTCAAACTGAATATTATTTAACTGATATTATTGCAATGGCTGTTACTGATAATGTACCAATTCATACCAACACAGTTAGTAATAAATATGAAGTTATGGGAGTAAATAATCGTTTGCAACTTGCTGATTTAGAGCGTTATTATCAGTTACAACAAGTAAACAATCTAATGTTAGCTGGAGTCACAGTGCAGGACCCCAATCGCCTAGACATAAGAGGTGTAGTAAAAGCTGGTTATGACATAAATATTGATATCAATGTGATCCTTGCGGGTAACGTTTCGCTTGGTAACCGGGTAACCATTGGTGCTAATACTATAATTCGTAACGCTAAAATAGCAGATGATGTGGAAATATTGAGTAACTGTGTGATTGAGGATGTTGTAATTGAAACTGGTTGTAAAATAGGACCTTTTGCTCGTTTGCGGCCAGAAACTAAATTAGCTGAACAAGTGCATATTGGTAATTTTGTGGAAGTTAAAAAATCTACAGTAGCTAAAGGTTCCAAAATAAATCATTTGAGTTATATTGGTGATAGCGAAATTGGTAGTGGTGTGAATGTAGGTGCTGGAACAATTACTTGCAATTATGATGGTACTAACAAGCATAAAACTGTTATAAAAAATGATGTATTTATAGGTTCCGATACCCAATTAATTGCACCAGTAACAGTTGAAGATGGTGCTACCATTGGAGCTGGTTCAACTATTAGTAAAAATGTTGCAAAGGGAACTTTAGCCTTAAGCCGTGTTGAGCAACGAAGTATTGATGGTTGGAAAAGACCATAAAATAAGTTTTGAAGTTTCATTTATTAATCAGTCTTGACTACATGGGAATACACTTAACATATACTTGACACGGTAATAAATTTAACTTTCGGTAGGTCGGGTTAGATTATTGAGCAAAGTGAAATAACGTAACCCGACATCTATATAAAATTATGGTAGTCCTGCAATGTATAGTGATAAATATATTAATTGCTTGATATTTAACATCTTTTTTAGAATAAACACTATTCTGTTCAGGACTACCTAAATAAGTTTAAAAAAGTTCAAGTTATGCCCGTGTGCAGTATAGTTATGAAAAACCAGTTGCACAGTTAATTATATCTATGTGTACTATACAAAATATATTTTTAAGAGAAAACAATGCAAACTATTAAAAATGATGAAATTCGCCAAAAAGTACGTGAAAGTTATGCAAACGTTGCCAATTCAAATAGCACTTTGACAAGTAGTTGTTGTGGTACATCTGAAACAAAATCAAATAATGTCAATTGTTGTAGCAGTGCAACCTCTTCACCAGAAGAAGAGTCATTCAACATGGGTTATTCCAAAAGTGAACTTGTTTTGTTACCCGATGGTGCCAATATGGGTTTGGGTTGTGGTAATCCGCAGGCTATTGCTTCTTTAAAATCAGGAGAAACAGTACTTGATCTTGGTAGTGGTGGTGGAATTGACTGTTTTTTAGCGGCTAATGCAGTAGGGGATGATGGTCATGTAATTGGTATTGACATGACTCCTGAAATGGTTAGTAAAGCCAGAGAGAATACTGTCAAATCTGGTTTTACCAATATTGAGTTTCGACTAGGTGAAATAGAGAACTTGCCAGTTGCTGATAATACTGTTGATGTGATTATGTCCAATTGTGTTATCAACCTATCACCGGATAAACAGCAAGTTTTTAATGATTCTTTACGAATTTTGAAATCTGGAGGTCGATTGGCGATTTCCGATGTTGTAGCGACAGCCAAGTTACCAGATGAGTTGCTAAACGATCCAAAGCTATATTCTGCTTGTGTATCAGGTGCGGTTCAAATTGAAGTTTTGGAATCTATGTTGGAAAAGGCTGGTTTTATCCATATCCAAATTAAACCTAAAGTTGAAAGTAAAGAATTCATTCGAGAATGGGCACCTGGTAGCAATATTGAAGACTATGTTGTTTCGGCTACAATTGAAGCAGTAAAACCTTGAAGAAGGTAAAAAAATTACTTAGGAATTGTATACAAATTAAGTTTGACAGATGTAAGTGGGTAACATGTTGCCCACTCACCTAGGTTATAAAATTCTCTGGTAAATATTTGGTTAAATTCCTTTAATTTCAAATTTTAATGAACCGGTTGGACAAACATCAACACAAGCTCCACACAAAGTACAATCAGTTCCAATGTCAATTTTAACATTACCAGCCCGTCCTTTTTTAACACATTCCAAAACATGTGGAACCTCACATACAATATGACAACAAGTTTCATGTTGACAGTTAGATAGCTGATAAGTTATTTGGAGTGGCGACAAAGCCCCAGTCAAACCATAGGTTAAACCCATAGGACAAACGTAACGACACCAAGCCCGGCGAGAGTAAAAAACTTCAAATAAAAATAGAATTAATATCCATATCATAGCAATCCCCGGTCCATAGATTAAAGCTCGACTTATCATACCTACTGGGTTGATACTATTGAATAAAGAGTAACCTAATCCAAAAGCCAATAAAGAGAATACTACAAAAAAAACGGTACGAACCCCTCTGTGGAAATTATGCTCTGTTACCCATTTTTTAGCTGCCAGTTTTAAATGTATTTTCTCAGCAATTTCAGCCAATAAATGGTAAGGACAGACCCAAGAACAGAAAGCCCTACCTCCCAGTAAAAGCCAAATTACAAATACTGTCACAGTTCCAATAATCAAGTTAATAAACATTATCTTATAGGCAAGAACCACCTGTAAAGATGAATAAATATCTGCCATATGGAAACCCAAAACTCGCGAAGCTATTATTGAACCTTCAAATAACTGTACATCCACCCAAAAGGATAAAGTAAACATTAGGTTAATAAATATAATTGAAAACCAACGCCGATTACGCCATTTTTTACTATATTTACCATCCTCAACCTCTTGTAATTCTAGCTTAATTTTTGCTATTTCTGCTTTGGTTATTTTTTTAGCACGTTTTTGTAAATGTATAGTTTGAGCAGTAGGAACTATTTCTTTAGGTTTTTTAGGAGTTTTACCCAACATTACCATTAATGCTTCTAAATTTCCCTTCATACTGTTTTTCGCTCCCAAACTTTACGTTCATCAATAACAATTACAGTTGGTTCCACTGGACAGATCATCTCACACACTCCGCAACCAACACAAGTTTCATGTATAACTGGTAATT
>JAUCGN010000130.1 GCA_030378125.1 Thiotrichales bacterium HSG1
CCAGATGGTATTAGGGTAAATGCTATTTCTGCTGGCCCAATTCGCACTTTGGCTGCTGCTGGAATCTCTGATTTTAAAAAAATGTTGGATTATTTTGAACAGAATGCTCCTTTGCGACGTAATGTAACTATTGAAGAAGTTGGCAATACTGCTGCTTTCTTGTGTTCTGATTTGGCTTCCGCAATCACTGGTGAAATTACCTATGTTGATTGTGGTTTTAATATCCTTGGAATGGTTTAAACGGAGAAATATACCTTGACCCCAGATGAGAAGAAGCAACAAGTTGCAAAAGCAGCTTTAGAATATGTTGTTGAAAATACAATAATTGGCATTGGTACTGGCAGTACAGCTAATCATTTTGTGGATGCTCTCGCTACAATTAAGCATAAAATTGAAGGTACAGTTGCTAGTTCTGATGCTACTGCCGAAAGGTTAAAATCACACGGTATTCCAGTGTTGGATTTAAATGGTGTGGATGAAATTTCCGTTTACATTGATGGAGCCGATGAATCTAATAAATATTTACATTTGATTAAAGGTGGGGGTGGTGCTTTAACTCGAGAAAAGATTGTAGCTGCGGTGAGTAAAAGGTTTGTATGTATTGCTGATGATAGTAAACTGGTTGATGTGCTTGGTAAATTTCCTCTACCAGTTGAAGTGGTTCCAATGGCACGCAGTTATGTAGCAAGACAATTGGTTAAACTAGGCGGTCAACCAGTATGGCGACAGAACTTTGTTACTGATAATGGTAATTTAATCCTAGATGTACATAATCTACAAATCAATGAACCGGTTGCCTTAGAAACTAAACTTAACCAGATTACCGGTGTGGTTACTAATGGTTTGTTTGCATCTCGTGGAGCTGACGTGTTGTTATTAGGAAGTAATGATGGTGTGAAGATTTTAGAGTAAGAAACTTTGCACTAACCTACCAACCGAGTCATATCAAAAATGGTGGTAGTCCTAAAATAGGTAGTGTTTTTTCAAATCATGGAAACATTATAAGTTTTTTGAAGATAGCACTACTTTATTTAGGACCACTAAAACCTGTTTTAAGAACATTTCATGTTACACGGCATTATCGATAATATCCATTCCAGAAGATCGAGGTTCCACAACACCTTTTTCCGTTACAATGAAATCTATAAACTCAGCTGGAGTAATGTCAAAAGAAGGATTCCATGCTTTAGCACCAATTGCAGCAATATTTTTCCCATCTATGGTTAAAACTTCTTCTGTTGCCCGAGCCTCTATTTCAACCTGACTGCCATCAGTCAAATTCATATCTACAGTTGAAGTTGGAGCAACTACCATAAATTTAACTCCATGTTGACGAGCTAAAACAGCCAGAGCATAAGTACCAATCTTATTTGCTACATCACCATTAGCTGTTATTCGATCCGAACCAACAATTATCCAATCAACCATTTTATTACGCATCAAAGAAGCTGCAGCTCCTTCTACTAATAAAGTAACGGGAATCTTATTTTGTAGCAGTTCCCAAGCGGTTAAGCGAGAACCCTGTAACCAAGGTCGAGTTTCATCAGCATAAATTTCAGTAATCTTCCCAGCAGCATAACCACTACGAATTACTCCTAAAGCTGTTCCATAACCACCGGTTGCTAAAGCTCCAGCATTACAATGAGTTAATACCCGGCAATTGTTTGGCAAAAGTTCTGTGCCAAGTTCTCCCATTTTATAGTTTGCATCAATGTCTTCTTGATGAATCTGTTTAGCTTCTTGTAACAAAGTTGCTATAGGATCAGCATTATTTGTTGCAAATTTTGACTGCATTCGTTTTAAAGCCCATACCAAATTAATTGCAGTTGGACGAGCTTGAGATAGTTTTTGTATGTCATTAGTAATAAGTGTTTGCCAATCAGTTGGTGATTTAGCATAGGCATTTTTAGCCGCCAATACTACTCCATAAGCAGCAGTGATACCAATGGCTGGAGCTCCACGTACCACCATATCTTTAATGGCCTGAGTAACATCAGATACCTGTTCTAATATTATTGTAACCTGTTCATGTGGTAATTTTCTTTGGTCTAACAAATGTAATTGGTTATCATGCCAATTGACTGGACGAACAGTATCGTATTTATGGTTCATAAAAATTGTTAATTGTTATGGAGTTTCAGAAAACTAAAAGTTTTGGTAGTCCTAAACTAAAGTAGTGATAAACCTACTAGGTTTTGAAATATAATAGGTTTTTAGTTTCTGAACTATATTAGGATTTACATATTGACATTTGAAATATTGCAAATTTTTTGAAGATAGTACTAATTCATTTAGAACTACCTATTTACTCCAAACATCAAAGCTGCTGCCACCTTTCTACCTTCAATAGTTAACAGAGTATAAGTATGACAGGCTGCCGTATTATTCATCACCTCTAACCCAATTTTTGCATCCATCAAAGGGGATAGTAAATCTGGAGTAGGAAAACGACTGACATTTCCAGTTCCCAACAATACTAATTCAGGCTGTAAATCACACAAATATTGAAAATGTTTTACCTGTAATTCATCAAAAGTAGTAACTTCCCAAGTTATAACTTGGTTTGGCATAATAATAATACTTTGTGAGTAAGTTTTATTATTCACAGTTACACTATCAGCATCTATCCGTTGAATTTGATAGCTGGTAGTGTTTTCTTCGATATTAAGTTTCATATATTCCAATACTGGATTTTACTGATCTTCTACTGCTATAGAAACACTTATTAAACCAATAACATCACCAGAATTAAGTCCATCTTTTTCAAAACCTAACATATCTAGTTCACCTTTTGGTTTTCCATGACAAGCTAAACATGGAGGAACCAACACAATTGGGTCAAAATAACGATATATTTTTTGCTTGCCCATCATTGCAAATTCACCTCTTGCCTTCGCATTAGATTGTGCAAACTCAGTCAAAATATCTCTTTCCTTTACATCGGGAATGTTGCTTGGATGTCGATAGTTTAGAGATGGTTGTTTGGTTACAATTCCAGTTCTTGAATTGAACATTAACCCGGTTTCTCTAGCCCATTTTGCTGGGAGAAAATGCTTCCATTTCACTCCTTTGACATTAATTCTATCTTGATTATTATCAATACTTTGCTTACCCGCCCAAAATAGCTTATCAATTATTCCTTGTTGAGTTGGCGAAATATCTATCATTTCAGGTTCTAAAGAAGTTTTCCACTGTTCAAGGAAATATTCCCCCGTGAAACCCTTATCACCAAGTTTTGGGTTTGTCAGTTTTTTCATTTGGGCAAAAATCACTAATCTTCCAAGCCCAATCGCTTTAGATATTAAATAAGCAGTTGATTTTGCTTCAGATTGTTTTACTTTATCCAAAAACAAATATTCTGGATGCCCACCTTTCGCAGCGATACCAACTTCACCAGTAGCATTTGCAATAAAAGGTATCAACAGTATAATAAATAACATTTTTTTCATCATTTGTTCTCTTGTTAAATTATTTTTTAGTTCCTAATGCTATTTTATAGGATGTAGAATTGTACATCAGTGATTTTTTCATGTATTCTATTGGAAACTATTTTTACTCTGTTGTCAAGATATTTTTTCAAGTAATGTGAGTTAATTACAGTATGTCTTTTCAACTTTTTAGATTTTTAAGGAACAAAAAAATTGAACTTTTAATTTATAGCAAGTTAAGTTTTAATTAAAGAAATTATGCACAAAGTATTAATTATTGGAGCAACTTCGGCGATTGCCCAAGAAACAGCAAAATTATATGCCGAAAAGAAAGATGCCTTATTTTTAGTAGGGCGTGATGTAGAGAAATTGGAAGTGATTGCTGCAGATTTGAAAGTACGCGGTGCTAATAAAGTTGACTACACTTCGCTTGATTTAAATGATTGTGAACAACATCAAGATATATTGCAACAAGCTGATTCTTGTTTGGAAGGTATAGATGTGGTGTTGATAGCTTATGGTACTTTGGACGATCAGAAGAAATGTGAACAGGATTATGCTAATGCTAAACAGGCTTTGCAGACTAATTTTCTGAGCGTTGTATCATTATTAACTTTGTTAGCCAATAAGATGGAACCACAAAATTATGGTTGTATTGCAGTTATTTCCTCAGTGGCTGGGGTGCGTGGTAGACAGAGTAATTATGTATATGGTGCTGCCAAAGGAGGACTGAGTATATTTTTACAGGGTTTACGCAACCGTTTACAAACCGCAAACATATGTGTTTTAGACGTAAAACCTGGTTTTGTCGATACCCCAATGACTGCTGAGTTAAAAAAGGGAGCTTTGTGGGCTAAACCAGAGGCAATTGCTAAAGGAATTTATACGGCTATCCAAAAACGTAAAGATATTGTGTATTTACCTTGGTTTTGGTGGCCAATTATGACAATTATTAAATATATTCCGGAACCTATTTTCAAACGAATGAAATTGTAAATAGTCTTAATTAAGAATTACTAATGATATGGAAGATACATTAAAAAGATTACTCATGGTGGAAACTGAAGCGGAGCAATTAGTTACCAAATCTAAGTTAGAAAAGGAACAAATTGTTCAGCAAGTTTTATCTGAAGTTCATCAAGCAGAACAACAGTTTAAAACTAAAATCCCAACCATACATTCTGAATTTATGCAAAAAGCAGAACAACGTGCTATCCATAGTATCGCAGAACTAAATAAACGTTACGAAGAACGCAAACTTAAGTTACAAGAACTTGCTGATGATAACCAACAGAAGGCTTTGGAAGCAGCAGTACAAGTAATTATGCAGGTAAAAATTGATGGATAATTATGCTTATCTTAATGCCAGAGTATCTATTTTGGCTAGCAATTTGTTGTCTGAAACACAGTTAACTAATTCGTTGGAGCGAGATTCGTTTTCTTTGCCAAATGATGAACTAAATAAATTACTTAATGACAATAACGTTAGCACCAATCTGATAGAACAAGCATGGTTAATGCAGGCTTTAACTGATTTTCAGGTATTATTACGTCCTTTAGCAATGGTGGAGCGTAATTTATTGTTATATTGGTTCCGAAAATGGGATATTGCTAATTTAAAGGCTATAGTGCGTGGTAAAATAGCTGGTTTAGATAACGAAGTAATTTCCAAACAAATGCTTGAATTAGGGACACTTACTGCTTTGCCAATTAAACAACTATTACATTCTGAAGATGTTGGTGAACTTTTGCGAAGATTAGAACATAGTCCTTATAGTAATATTGCCAAACAAACCAGAAGGGTATTTGAGAAAGAACATCAGTTATATTCGTTAGATGCTGCGATTGATCG